>CAIUKX010000540.1 GCA_903899795.1 uncultured Flavobacteriales bacterium | reverse complement strand
GATCAAGAAGAGAAAGTGAAAAATGTGCTTACGAAATTAAGAGAGGAAGTGAAAGTTGGGTTGATTGTTACAAACCAAGTTCACAAATGGTAAGAGCATGATAAAAAAACTCCTCATATTCAGCATGAAGTACAGATGGGCTGTAATTGCCAACAGTACTGTTTTAATGGCAATAGGTTATTATTGTTTCACGACCTTAAAAATTGAGGCGTATCCCGATATTGCTGATACAAACGTAATTGTAATCAGTCAATATCCCGGCAGAGCTGCTGAGGAAGTGGAACAGCAAGTAACTGTTCCTGTTGAAAGAGCTTTACAAAACACACCTAATATTCTTGACAGAAGAAGCAGGACTATTTTTGGACTTTCTGTTGTACAGCTGACTTTCAAAGATGGAACGGACGATTATTTTGCCCGTCAGCAAGTCATCGAACGATTGGCAGCAGCGCAGTTACCGGATGGTGTTCAGCCTGAATTAGCACCTTTGTCTACTGCTGTAGGAGAGATTTTACGTTATGTTGTTGATGCACCGTCCAAGTACAGTCCGACTGAATTGAGAGATATTCAGGATTGGGTAATCAAGCCGGCTTTGTTACAAGTACCAGGAATTGCGGATGTGGTAACATTTGGTGGACCATTGAAACAGTTTCACGTTCTAGCTTCACCTGAGAAATTAAGGAAATATGATTTGTCGGTTGATGATTTAGAAGCGGCGATCAATGAAAATAATAAGAATACCGGTGGTAGTGTCATCAGTCGTGGTGAGCAAGGTTTTGCAGTGCGAGGATTGGGTGCTATTAAAAACGAAGAGGATATTCGAAACATTGTTTTGAAGTCGGAAAATGGTGTCCCGGTTTATATAAAAGATATCGCTACAGTTGAAATTACACCCCCTTCACCAAATGGAGTTTTGGGTTACACTGTTACTGCAGAAAAAGAAGATGTCAAAAGAGCGGTGGAAGGAATTATTCTATTGCGTCGCTACGAAAATCCAAGTGAGGTACTTGCTTTATTGAAAGCACGGATCAAAACCTTAGAAACCACAGAACTTCCTTCGGATATCAAATTAAAACCATTGTACGATCGAAGTTTTTTGATCGATCATTCATTGGAAACGGTTGCTCATACTTTGTTTGAAGGAATTTCCATTGTTGTAATACTATTGATTTTCTTCCTGGGAAATATTAGAAGTGCCTTGGTAGTGGCTTTGACTATTCCTTTTTCGCTTTTATTTGCCTTTATCCTGATGAAATTGACGGGGATTCCAGCGAATTTACTTTCATTGGGAGCCATCGATTTTGGGATCATTGTCGACGGAGCCTGTGTGATGGCAGAACATTTGATTCGAAAATACAGGAATGCCTCGCCTTACGATAAAAAACAGGGGATTATTAAAATTACTTTATTGGCTTCGCAGGAAGTTGGAAAGGAAATTTTCTTCTCGGTAACGATCATTATTTTGGCTTACATGCCTATTTTATTGATGACAAGGGTAGAAGGGAAGCTTTTTTCACCGATGGCATTGACACTGGCTTTTGCAGTAATAGGTTCGATGCTGGCTGCTTTGACTTTCATTCCGGTTTTATTGTCTTTTACGTATCGAAAGGCGTTGAACAATCCAGATAAGCCGATGAAAGAGCATAAGAACATCATACTCGATTTCTTGTCCAAAATCTACGGAAAGGTTTTGAACCGGTTTTTAAAACACTATAAGAAAGTAGTATTAATCGGTTTTGGAATTGTTCTTTTCCTTGTGTTTTTAGGAGGGAAATTAGGAACGGAATTTCTTCCTTCCCTGGATGAAGGTTCGATCTTCCTAAGAGCAAATTTCCCTGCAGGGATTACGATTCAGGATAATGCCGAGAATGCTCCAAAAATCCGAAAAATCATTACCCAATATCCCCAGATTGCTTTTGTGATTACACAATCCGGAAGAAATGATGATGGAACGGATCCTTTTCCAGCGAATCGGAATGAGATTTTGATTGGTTTGAAAGATTACAGTTTATGGAGTGATACGATTGCCAAAAAAGATTTGGTGGATCTGATCAAAGTTGATTTGCAAAAACAATTGCCGGGTGTTTCCATTTCATCCGGACAACCGATTATTGACCAGGTAATGGAGATTGTGACTGGAAGTGCCGCGGATTTGGCAATTTCCATTGTTGGAAATGATCTTAAAATGATGCGTCAAAAAGCGGATAGTATCGCGGTGATTGTAAAAGCGACTCGTGGGACAGATAATGTAAACATTGAGCAAGAAGGTCCCCAAGATCAATTGGCGATCAATATTGACCGAAAAGCAGTTGCGAGGTATGGAATCAATATTTCGGATATTCAAAACATGATTGAGGCTGCGATCGGTGGAAAAACCATTTCGACTTTGTATGATGGGACGAAACGTTACGACATTGTGATTCGTTTTTTACCGCAGTACAGAAATTCGATTGAAGCGATTAAAAATCTACAGGTGACATCCGCCAATGGTTCTTTGATCCCGATGAGTCAATTGGCGAATGTGAGTTTTATCGAAGGACAAACCAATATTTACCGCTACGGAAGCAAGCGTATGATCACTGTACGTACAAACATTAAAGGCCGTGACCAGGGAGGTTGTGTAAAAGAATTACAGAAAGCGATCAACGCTAAAATTCATGTTCCGAAGGGATATGAAATTGTTTACGGCGGACAATACGAAAACCTGGAAAGAGCTGGTAAACAACTAGCATTTACCATTCCGTTAACGATTTTAATGGTCTTCTTATTCCTCTTTTTATTGTTTAAGAATTTCCAGCATACGATGGTGACCATGAGTTGTATCTTATTTGCACTTGGAGGTGGAATTGTTGCGCTTTTGATGCGAGGTTACTATTTCAATGTATCAGCAGGAGTTGGATTTGTAAGTATTTTCGGGATTTCGGTAATGGCAGGTGTATTGTTGGTCTCTGCTATCAACAGGAGTCGTTTTAACAAAGAAAACGATTTGTTGACGAATGTTAGAAATGCATCTAAAGAACAATTACAAGCCTTGCTATCGATCTTAATTGTTGCTATTGTCGGACTTTTCCCGGCGGCTTTTTCATCCGGAATTGGTTCTGATGTTCAGCGTCCTTTGGCAACCGTAATTATCGGTGGATTGACGAGTACGTTGATTTTTGCACCGATTATCCTACCTACACTTTATCTGTGGGTGGAAGGGAAGACAGAGAAGAAAGCCAAAAAGAAAAAAGCAAGAGTTGTTCAGGAATGAGAAATCAGCAGAAATATAGCATTTTAACAGTTGTTCAAATTGTTTGTTATAGCCTCTGTATAGGATTTTTCGGAACTTCTCAAACCGATACAACGCAAAGCAATTTTTATTTTGGAATTGCTGTCAAAAAATACAATCATAAGGATTACTCGGATGCTTTGACCGATTTGGAAAAGGCGTTGAGTTACGATAAAAATGACAGTAAAATCTACAAATACAAAGCTTTTTGTGAAGTTGAGTTGAAAAAAATCAATGAAGCCATTTTAGATTTTAATCAAGTATTGATTGCTAATCCATCCGATCCAACCTGTCTTTTTGGAAGATCAAAATGCTATTTGGATCTTGATAAAAATGATGCTGCGATTGAAGGATTTACAAATTACATGAAATCCAACCCAAATGATCCGTATGCCAATTTGCAAAGAGGATTGGCTTATTTCAATACGAAACAGTATATTAAAGCGATCAAGGATTTTAATGCCTACGATGGAAAGTCCACAGAGGTTTATCCTGCCTTGTTTTTGGACAGAGGTGAAGCCTATTTGAATACCGGAAATATCGATAGTGCCGTTGCAGATTTGGATACCTACAATCAAATTTATCCGGATCACAATGAATGTTTGAGAAATCTGGCTATTGCTTATGCCCGACAAGACAGAGAAGGGAGTCCGGATATTGCGCGAAAATTTTTCCAGCAAGCGATTCGTGTTGATTCAAGCGATTTGGATTCTTATTATGAATGGGGATTGATGGAAGGATTCGAAGGAAATTATACCAAATCAGTCGAGTTGTTACGTCACGTGGAAGCCAATGCAGAAGTAGAACGGGGCGATTTATATTTTCATTTGGCTTCAGCAGAAGAACTTTCGGGAGACACAACCCAAGCGTTAATTCATCTGAACAAAACGATGCAGGTGGATACTTCTTTAATTTCTCAGGTGTATTTGACTCGAATTATGTTTTTGAAGGGGATTCCGAAGTATAATAAATTGGTAATAGATGATCTTTCCCATTTGATTCCTCGGATTAATTCTGCTGATAGTTTGAACATCAGTGATCTTTGTTCGATGCGGGGAGTTTTGAAATCCTTCGAAAAAGACAATTCAGCCATTATTGATATTGACCGAGCAATATCGCTTGCTCCCAAAGAAGCAGTTTTTCACATTAATAAGGCGGTTATTCTTCATCAGTTGGCTTACGACAGTAAAAGTGCTTTGGATGAAGCAGACGCTGGAATAAAATTAGATCCGAATATTTGGGAAGCTTATTTTGTGAAGACTATGATTTATCATGATATGAAAAAGAAGAAACACGAAGCTTGTAAAAGCATCAAGGAAGCTATCACCAAAGGAGGGAAAATTCCTAAAAAAATGGAGAAGTGTTATTGTCATGGAAAACAAGTTAACCTAATTGGAGGTATGAATTTGATTTTACTGCACCGAAAAAATGGCTTGATGACAGCTCAGTAAAATTAGAGTGATTGTTAACCCCACTCGGTAAATTTCACAAATTCATCATTGTACTAAATATTGACCTAATAATTACTCAATTCAATCTGAAAACATGAAACAAATCTTTTTTATTCTGCTTTTTCTTCCGGTGTTATCATTTGCACAAACAGACACTTTGTTTGTCAAACATTGGTATAATCTTCAATTGAAGATTCATCAAATTGACTCGATGGCTAATAGTGTTTCACGTAGTGCAATAAACTGTAATAAGAGGACTTCAAAATTGAAATATTACACAAAAAATGGATATGGGATTCACCGTGTGTCTGTTCGATATATGGATGGTCATATTGTCTCAAAACATGTCTATAAAAAAGGATTAGATGTGATTAAGTTGTTGAGTATTGATGGAAAAATATTTAAGTTATCGAGCAAGACCTACGTTTATTCGATTGATAATTTTTCTCGCGATAAATTTATCTATTTGGGTGATTCTACCTGGAATTGGATCTATAGTGGGAGTGATTTTCGTTTGATCAAAAAGACAATCGTAAATTTTAAGTATTGAGTTCGAATCTTCTAGAAATAATTTGTAAATTGTTGGTACTAAAACAAATAAAATGAAGAATCTATTCGTATTTACACTTTTAATCTCTTTTTTCGGACCTGCATACGGACAAACCATCCAATCGAATAGTTACAGTACAACCGGCTATATCAAAGCAGACGGAACGATTCAAGATAAAAGTTACTCAACAGTAGGTTACATCAAGGCAGATGGAACTATCCAAGACAAAAGTTATTCAACGATTGGTTACATCAAAAGTGACGGTACTATTCAGGATAAAAGTTATTCAACGGTAGGTTATGTCAAAGCAGATGGTACGGTTCAGGACAGAAGTTATTCAACCCTAGGTTATATCAAAGATGATGGAACGGTTCAGGATAAAAGTTATTCAACGATTGGCTACGCCAAAGGAATCGATATGTATTGGGCAGCGGTGACGTTTTTCTTTTTTAAGTTTTGAGCTACTTCTATATATTGTTTATTCTTCGTTCGATTTCAAAATGAATTTCTTGTATACAGAGTAGTGTTTTGACTCTGATTTCTATGATTCATTTGATTTTTTATCTGTAGATTTAATGAAACAAAATCTTGCGGTTCAAAGTTCAGATTATTAGTGATTGCCAATTTTCTGATGACAATTGTGTTTGATAATTTCCCATTTTAATCAAAATATTCCCTTAAAATATCACAATATTACCAAGAATATAACATTGGTGATAAATATTTAACATCGTTTTTATCGATTCCCTATATTTGGAAAACAGATGAGTTGAAGAATATAAAAGAGTGATAAATCGATAGAAATGGGAAAACGGTTAGAGGGTAAAATTGCGATTATAACAGGAAGTGCGAAAGGAATTGGAAAGGCGATTGCGGAATTGTTTATTGAAGAAGGAGCAACGGTAATTGCAACAAGCAGAAGTCAGCGAACACTGCAGGAAGCGAAGAAAAGCTTTGATGCAATAGCTGGTAAAGAGGTGGATACCATGGTAGCAGATACTACCAACGTGGAACAAGTAAAAGAAGCAGTAGATTTTGCAATTGAGAAATATGGAAGAATCGATATCCTGATCAATAATGCCGGAATGAATGTCTTCGATGATCCTTTGACTTTATCCCTGGAACAATGGGAACGATGTTTTGATATTAACCTGAAAGGGGCGTGGAACTGTACATCGGCAGTTCTCCCATATTTCGTGAAACAACAATATGGAAATGTAGTCAATATTGCTTCGGTACATGGACTACCTCAGTGAGTTGGAACATAAATTTATCAGGAAAACGTTCAATATTCCTTTTCACCTGTTCTCTCAATCTGATTGTTTTTATCTCATATAATTCTGAAAGATCTCTGTCCAACATAACATTTTGATTTCGGATATTATAAATTTTTCTGAATATTAATTCATCGGGAATGATAAATAGCTCGCTCATACATTTTTTACTTTATTCAACTAAAGTTAAGTATCGATATTTGAAATAGCAATATGAAATTGTTTTTATTTCCTTTAATTATTATATTTTTGGTTGAACTAAATTATTTAATTAACATTACAGCCAGTTACAAACCATTAAAAAGTAAAACAATGTACGCTCTCGTAGGTAAATGGTCCATGTTGAAGGGACAAGAAAAAGCAGCCATAAAAGCTTTAAAGCAATTAGCAAAAGATGTTCAAAAGAATGAGCCAAATACATTAGTGTACCAGGTCAGTACTCCGAATTTAAATGCAAAAAGTTTCCCTACTCCTTCTTCACTCGATGTTGTTTTTTACGAAGTGTAT
>CAIUKX010000539.1 GCA_903899795.1 uncultured Flavobacteriales bacterium | reverse complement strand
TAATCGCTTCCAAGGCTACTTTTGTCTTAAAAGCAGCACTGAATTTACGTCTCTCTTTTTTCATATTTCAACTAACAAATTTACACTTTAATTAGTTGTCCTAAATATGGGGGGAATTATAAACATTCCGGCTTTCCCGCATTGAAAACACCATTTTGGATAAAAAAATACCATTAGTAATCAATATGCTGATCAAGCAAAAAATCTGTTTTTCATTCATTTTAATCCATATTTTCAAGAACTGGGATGTTTTGACTAATTTTGCACTCCATAAAGCATTCAAAGTTGATGATGAAAATTTTTAACGGATTCGAAGATTTAATTTCAATTCCCAATCCTGTGTTGACGATCGGCACATTTGACGGGGTTCATCTTGGTCATCAAAAAATTCTTCAGCAACTGAATCAAGAGGCAAAAAAGATCAATGGAGAATCTGTTCTTTTTACCTTTTATCCTCATCCAAGAATGGTGTTGTTCCCAGAAACTCATGGCTTGAAATTGATTCAAACTCAAGATGAAAAATTGAGAAAACTGGAACGAATGGGGCTTCAAAACATTGTTGTTTACCCTTTTACATCTGAATTTGCAAATATTTCAGCGGCAGATTTTGTTCAGCATTTTTTGGTGGATAAATTAGGTGTAAAAAAATTAGTCATCGGATATGATCATCAATTTGGTAAAAACAGGGAAGGAACTCTAAGTTTTCTTCAACAAATCTCTTCTCGATACAAATTTGAGGTAGTCGAAATCCCAGCTCAGGAAATCGATGAAGTGAATGTGAGTTCAACCCGAATCCGTAAATCGATTGAATCCGGTGATATCGCAACCGCGAACAAATATTTGGGAGAACCGTTTGAATTGGAGGGAATTGTAGTTCGAGGTAAACAACTGGGAAGAACCATTGGCTATCCTACTGCAAATATTCAATTGGGAACTGACATCAAAATCATTCCACGAAACGGTGTTTACTCTGTAGAAGTGATTTTGGGACAAAATATAATTCACAAAGGGATGATGAATGTTGGAGTTCGTCCGACAGTTTCTGATGAAATGATTCGGTCAATCGAAGTTAATATCTTTGATTTTTCAGAAGATATTTATGACCAAACAATTATTGTTCGATTATTGTCACATGTTCGTGATGAGCAAAAATTTAATTCAATAGATGAACTAAAAAATCAACTTCAAGCGGATGAAACTTATTGTCGCCAACATACTTCTGTTACTATTCAGTAATGTCCTTATTGCTCAAAATCAAGTAAAAACATATACTTGGGAACAAGCCAAACTATTGGGAGCCGACACCGTTTATTCTATTACATTTGAAAAAACGAAATTGGACAGTCTTCCCGAAGATTTAATGAAGTTTGTGAATTTGAAAAAATTGGATT
Organism: uncultured Flavobacteriales bacterium; assembly: GCA_903899795.1. Lineage (GTDB taxonomy): Bacteria > Bacteroidota > Bacteroidia > Flavobacteriales_D > Crocinitomicaceae > CAIUKX01. Next base: position 7,781 of record CAIUKX010000539.1, on the reverse strand, counting down.
TAAGCAAGAATGATATGTCAAAGCTACCATCCTTTATTAGCAGTTTGACAAAACTGGAAATTCTGAATCTGGGAAAAAATAAATTCATCACATTCCCTGCTGAAATTTGTAAGTTGACGTCATTAAAACAACTCATTCTGAATCGTAATGATATTGCTTATATTCCGGATTGTATTGATCAGTTGACTCAATTAGAATATTTGGATATTTGGGATACACCAGTCGCTACTTTTCCCGAATCGATTGTCGCTTTGAAGAACTTGAAGAAAATTGATGCTCGGGGAGTCATGCATGGACCGAAATATCAAACAAAGTGGAGAGAAAAACTATCTTGGGTAAAAATAGAATTTGATTCTCCATGTAATTGCTTTGAGTGAATGGATTAACAGATTGCAGATTGGCAGATTACAAATTCTTATTTCCTTTCCTGAAATAAACAATGAATTCCTTTTGACCATCCTTCCCAACAATCGGTGAATTTATAAATTCAATAAATTTCAGGTTGTTCGTTTTTCCGATTTCCTGAATCGATTCAAACATTTCAGGATAAGCCAGTGTATTTCTAACGGATCCATTGTTTTTCAAATGCTCTTTTCCAACTTCCAGTACCGGTTTTATCACTGCGATTAGAAATCCTTGCTCTTTGATAAATGGATGAACGAACGGTAATATTTTATTCAAAGGAACTCCCTCTTGATCAATCACACAACCATCCACTAACTCAGGAATTTCATGTTTGGTGATTTCTCTCAATTGCTTGTCAGATAAATCGTGAACCTTTTTGTTATTTTTAAACTGAAGAGGGAGGGATTGTTTGGAACCGTTCACCACAAAAACCTCATTAGCATTGTATTTCAATAAAACTTCTGCAAAGACAGAGGAAGTGCTTCCCAACTCCAAAAAAGCACCATGATCCAATTTCACTTTCCAATGTTTAATAGCCTCTTCGAGCTTCAATGCATCTTTGGAAATCCACTCCAACTCTTCGGCAACGAGTTCAATTTTAGAATCAATAGGAAATTTCTTTCCAGGCTTTGACACCAATTTTCCATTCACCTTAACACCTGTTTCTTGAATGATTTGTTCGGCTCTTACCCGTGTATCCACCAAATTCAGTCGAACCAAAATTTTATCCAATCTCTCTTCCATATCTGACAAAGATACAGCAAATTGATTGGAGAGTTTTAGGAATCGTTTAACTATTCTCATTTCTTATCCTTATCTTTGTAGCCTTAAAAAAAAAGGTGAAAACAGTTTATATTACGCGTAGAGAAAATTTTAATGCAGCTCACAAATTGTGGCAGGAAAAATGGTCTGAAGAAAAAAATTTCGAAGTCTTTGGAAAATGCAGTAACCACAACTGGCATGGGCATAACTTTACAATTTATGTAACTGTCAAAGGAGTGCCAAATCCGGATACGGGATTTGTGATTAATTTGAAAGATTTGAGTGAAATTATCAAACGTGAGGTTGTGGAACCTTTGGATCATAAAAACCTCAATTTAGATGTTCCTTTTTTGAAAGGTTTATTAGCTTCTACCGAAAATATTGTGATCAAAATCTGGGATCAAATCACAGAACCAATCAAACAAGCCGGTGGAGATTTGGTAAAAATAAAACTGGTTGAAACCGAGAATAATTACGTGGAATATTTCGGAGGAAATGAACCTTTTTAATTTTTATCCGTTAAAAACCCTATATACAATACATTGTGAAAGAATACAAAATCGATACTGAGAATACCGAAAATACGGAAAAGATTGCTTCCCATTACCAGGATATATTACAACGCATTGGTGAAGACCCAACTCGTGAGGGATTACAAAAAACTCCGGAAAGAGTTGCCAAAGCTTTGCAATTTCTGACACATGGCTACGACCTTAATCCGGATGCGATATTGAATTCTGCCATTTTCGAGGAAGAATATTCAGAAATGGTGATCGTGAAAGACATTGAAGTTTATTCGATGTGTGAACATCATATGTTGCCGTTTTTTGGAAAAGCTCATATCGCTTACATTCCAAATGGAAAAATTGTCGGTTTGAGTAAAATTCCACGCATTGTTGACGCTTACGCCCGACGTTTGCAAGTACAGGAGAGGCTAACTATTGAAATCAGAGATTGCATTCAACGAACGTTGAATCCCAAGGGAGTAGCAGTTGTGATTGAGTGCGCACACATGTGTATGGCTATGCGCGGTGTACAAAAACAAAACTCCTCAACTACCACAAGTGCCTTTACAGGATTATTTCTGAAAAACGATGCAACTAGAAAAGAATTTATTAACTTAGTACAATCCAAATTACATTAAATCAGAACTATTAAAATTTAAGAAAATGAACGAAATTATTGATCAAGAACACAGCTTCAGCAAAGAAATCTCAAGAGAGTTTTTTAGAAGCGTTTATACTTACATGTTTGGTGCGTTGGCTATTTCAGGCGTTTTAGCTTATTATTGCGGAACACCTGAATTTTTTCGCCAGTATTTTATTACTGCAGCCGGAGGAATCTCTCCACTATTTTATGTTGTAGCTTTTGCTCCGATTGGATTAGGTTTGATAATTCAAACAGCATATCAACGTTTGTCATACGGAACTATATTGGCACTATTTATTGCTTATTCCGCATTGATGGGTATAAGTTTAAGTGTCGTGTTTTTAGTTTACGCTACAGCAACTTTGGCTTCAACATTCTTTATCACAGCCGGAGCCTTTGCTGCAATGGCTGTATTGGGTTATACGACCAAAACCGATTTGACAAAAATGGGTAGTTTACTGTACATGGCTTTTATCGGGATTTTCATAGCAGGTATCGTAAACATTTTCCTACAAAGTGATTTTATGGGATTCATTATTTCTGTAATCGGAGTATTTGTGTTCACTGGTTTAACAGCTTACCACATGCAAAAATTGAAAGAAATTTCTCATGACACTTCTATTTCAACCATTGATAGACAAAAAATTTCATTGATAGGCGGTCTTACTTTGTATATCTTATTTGTAAACCTTTTCCTTACTCTTTTGCGCTTGTTAGGAAATAGAGATTAATTTTAATCAAGTATTAAAAAGGGGCTCCGAAAATTATTTTCGGAGCCCCTTTTTTGTTTTTGTTAGATATTATTATTTCTGAAAAGATTTCATAAAAACCGGTGGATAAAGTCCAACGCAATTAGATGATTGTCATTAAACTTACTTTCATTTTTTCGAAAGAACTCTCAATTGATAATTGTTCATCTTCCACTAAATAAGCAATTACATCTCCAACCAATTGTGTCGAAAAAGCATCTTGCTGGTTCAAATCGGAAGTTAGTATTTTCGCATTGACAACCTGTTCGACAGCATTTCGGATTGTTATCGCTTCTTCAGTCAAACCAAAGTGATCCATCATCATCGCAACCGACAAGATCGTCGCTATAGGATTGGCAATTCCTTTTCCTTTTGCTTCGGGATATGATCCGTGGATCGGTTCAAAAAGTGCATGCTTATCACCGATCGATGCCGAAGGCAACAAACCGATTGACCCACTGATCACACTTGCTTCATCGGAAAGAATATCACCGAACATATTTTCAGTTAACAACACATCAAACTGTGAAGGATTGGTAATCAATTGCATCGCTGCATTATCGACAAACATATAATTGGTTTCCACATCCGGAAAATCCTGACTCATTCGCTGTACAACTTTTCTCCACAGACGACTTGTTTCTAGTACATTTGCTTTATCAACCAATGTCAATTTTTTTCTTCTTCTACGTGCTGCTTCAAATGCTTTGATGGCAATACGTTCTATTTCTTCTACAGAATATGTACAAACATCACGTGCAACTGTTCCTTCTTCATTTAATTCCTTTTCACCGAAATAAATTCCTCCTGTCAACTCGCGGTACATTTCAATGTCAACATTCTCAATTCGCTCCGCCTTCAATGGAGAAATATCCTTCAAAGAATCATATATTTTAAGCGGTCGGATGTTTGAATACAATCCCAAAGCTTTTCTTAATTGTAACAAGCCTTGTTCAGGCCTTACTTTAACCGTTGGATCATTATCGTACTTCGGATCACCGATCGCACCCAATAATACTGCATCAGAAGCCAAACAAATTTCTTCAGCTTCTTCCGTAAATGGTATTCCATGATGATCGATCGAAACTGCTCCGAAATCTACATTTTCCAATTCAAAAGAATGACCAAAACGCATTTCAATAGCTTTAATGGTCTTAATTGCCTGCTCCACAATCTCGGGACCAATTCCATCTCCCGATAATACTGCAATCTTGTATTTTTTTTCAGCTGCCATTTTAATTGATTTTTTGTGATTCAACTTCACTTTTCACATTCAATTCATACTGTTCAATTTCTTTCTCCGTATTTAACAAGTAATCAATCGTATCAAATCCATTGATTAAACAATCTTTTTTGAAAGAAGAAATTTCAAAATGGATCTGTTTGTTAAGCGATGGTATAATGACAACCTGATTTTCCAGATTGATAGTGATTTCTTCCTCCGTATTTTTAACAAGGTATTCATATGATTCCTGATCGATTTCTATCGGCAATAAACCATTGTTCAATGCATTCAATGAAAAAATATCTGCAATTTTTGTTGCCAACACTGCTCTGAAACCGTAATCATACAAAGCCCAAACAGCATGTTCACGACTCGATCCGCAACCAAAGTTTGTTCCTGCCACTAGAATTTTATTTTTACTTCCTTCTCTTGGCCATTCCTCCAAATTCAATTTTCCATCTTGTCGCCACGATGAAAAAAGATGCTGTCCAAAATTCAAGCGATCAATAGACTTCAAGTGAACCGCTGGAATAATTTGATCGGTATCAATATTTTCTACGGTAAGAACCGTACATTTTGAGTTGATTTCTTTAATTTTTTCCATAACCCAACAATTCAAATTCTTTAACTGAAATAATTTTGCCAGTAATTGCTGCCATTGCTGCTGTTGCAGGACTCGCCAATACTGTTCTTGCTCCAACACCCTGACGCCCTTCAAAATTTCTATTAGAAGTGGAAACACATAATTTTCCAGCAGGAACTTTATCCGGGTTCATTGCCAGACATGCAGAACATCCTGGTTGACGTAATTCAAAACCTGCTTCTTTCAGTATCACATCAATTCCTTCTTCTATGCATTGAAGTTCTACTTTTTTTGAGCCGGGAACAATCCATGCTGTCACATTCGGAGCTTTTTTTCTGCCTTTGACCAAACTTGAGAAAAGTCGTAAATCTTCAATTCTTCCGTTGGTACAACTTCCTAAAAAGACATAATCGACAGGCGTTCCTTCCAAACTTTGGCCTTTGTGAAATTGCATGTACTCTAATCCGCCTTCATTTGTCTGGATCACCGAATCAATAGCAATTCCAGTTCCAGGGTTAGTTCCAAAAGTCACCATCGGAGAAATGTCACTTGCTTTGTAGGAAATAACTCTGTCGTAGGAGGCACCATCATCGGTTTTCAACTGTTTCCAGTTTTTCAGGTTCACTTCAAATTCTTCAGGATGTTCATTCCAGTATTTAGTGGTTGAAAGGTAGTCAAACGTCACTTGATCAGGAGCGATCAATCCGCCACGCGCACCCATTTCGATACTCATATTACACACTGTCATTCGTCCTTCCATGGACATTTTTTCAAATGTATCACCGGCATATTCTACAAAATATTCAGTAGCACCTGCAGTTCCCAGTTGGGCAATGATATACAAAATCACATCTTTGGGAGTTACATAGGATCCCAGCTCACCTGTCACTTCAATTTTCATTGTTTTTGGCCTAGACTGAATAACACATTGTGTCGCCAAGACAGTTGCAACTTCTGAAGTTCCGATCCCAAAAGCAATTGTACCAAAAGCACCATGCGTTGAAGTATGACTATCCCCGCAAACGATAGTAGAACCCGGTAAAGTTAAACCTAATTCAGGACCGATCACATGGACAATCCCTTGTTTTTCATTCCCAATATCAAACAATGGAATCCCAAAATCATTGCAATTTTTTCTCAATTGCTCAACCTGAATCCGTGATTCTTTTTGTTCAATCGGCTTTTCCTGTTCCAAGGTTGGTATATTATGATCTACTGTCGCAGTAGTTTGAGCCGGCCTAAAAACAGGTACTCCTTTATTTTTTAAAACATCAAAAGCCTGTGGACTGGTTACTTCGTGAATAAAGTGTCTGTCAATATACAATACATCCTCTTTTTCATCGATGTTTTTCACAACATGATTGTCCCAAATTTTATCAACTAATGTTCTCATCTTTATCATTTTATCACTACTCATTAAATCAAGCTCGAAGCATTCTTTTTAGCTGGAGATATGGTTTCAATCAATCGAGCCATCTGGTGAAGTTCCTCATCGTTGATTTCCTGCAGCTGATCGGCAATTTCCAAAAAGCGAGGATAAATATCTGTGATTTGTTCTCTTGAAAATTCATAACCCAGATTTTTCATCCGGAAATTCAAAGCCGCTCTCCCACTTCTGGCGGTTAGAATAATATGAGAATCGGCAGCTCCAACCTCTTCCGGTGAAATAATTTCATAATTTTCTCTGTTTTTCAAGAAGCCATCCTGATGAATTCCTGAGGAGTGAGAAAAAGCATTTGAACCGACGATTGCTTTGTTGGGTTGAACCGGCATGTGCATCAACTCAGCCACCATTTGACTCGTATGGTAAAGCAATTTGGAATTAATTGTATGGGAAAATTTCAAATCTTCATGCTTGTTCATGATCATCACTACTTCTTCCAACGACGTATTTCCTGCTCGCTCACCAATTCCATTGATCGTACATTCAATCTGACGAGCCCCATTTTCAATAGCTGCAATCGCATTAGCAGTAGCTAGTCCCAAATCATTGTGACAATGAGAGGAAATGATAGCTTTTTCAATGCCTTTTACATTTTCTGTTAAATATTTAATTTTTGCACCATATTCTTCCGGCAAACAAAATCCCGTTGTATCCGGAATATTTACAACTGTCGCCCCAGCTTGGATAACGGCTTCAATGACACGTGCCAAATATTGATTTTCAGTTCTTCCAGCATCTTCGGCATAAAACTCCACGTCGTCAACAAATTTCTTCGCATATTTTACTGCAGAAACAGCCTGTTCCAAGACAGAGTTACGATTCATATTCAACTTTGAATAAACATGAAAATCTGAAGTTCCTATTCCTGTATGAATTCTCGGACTAACAGCACCTTTCAATGCCTGAGCAGCAATATCAATATCTTTTTCATTGGAACGCGAAAGTGCACATACACTTGCATTTTTTATTCTCCGGGCAATTTCCTGAACAGCTTCAAAATCCCCAGGGCTGGAAATAGGGAAACCTGCTTCAATGACATTCACACCTAAAGCTTCCAATTGATAAGCTATTTCAATTTTTTCAGACATAATTAATTTTGATCCAGGGGTTTGTTCACCGTCTCTTAACGTTGTGTCGAAAATAAAAATCTGGTCTTTCATATAAATAAATTATTATAGAGCGTAAAATTTATGTTTAATCAAATCGAGAATACAAACTTCCAAAAATCTCCACCTAAAAAAAATTCAAATTATCGATATTGCTCCATTCTTCAACGCTGAATAAAAATTAACATTTACTTAATATACAATAGTTTACAAGAATATAAATTCTAGTATGTAAGCTCAAAATGATTTCAAAATTCATTCGGATTCAGGATCAAAAAATTTAATTCAAGAAAAAAAAAACAATCTTATCAATAACTAAAATTGAAATTATTACGTCTGAATACCCCATGTCTTCCCT
>CAIUKX010000538.1 GCA_903899795.1 uncultured Flavobacteriales bacterium | reverse complement strand
ATCAAGAAAATAAATCTAAAATATTTCATTCTGAACTTTTGAATGGGTGATAATCAATTAACAAAAAGGCGCTTGATGCAAGACACCTTTTTGCAATTGAAACTAAATAATAAAAAAAAAACTTACTCTTATTGATAAACTCTTATATAATCTACTTCCATAGAAGATTGTGTAAACGAAGGACTGATAGTACCACCAAAATTTCCTCCCATAGCCACATTCAATATCAAGAAACAATTACTATTAAAAGGAATTGAAGCACTATTAGGGAAGGAGTGATACAAAACATTATTCACATAAAATCGTATTGAATTAGGTGTCCATAAAATTTTATAAATATTAAAACTAGATTGTGAATTAGTTACCATAGTAGAATTCGTAACGGAATTCCCTCCGGAATGACCCGGATAATGGAGTGAAGCAAAAACCTTATCAGGGGTATTTCCTACCTCTTCCATCATATCCATTTCACCACAAGCAGGCCAGGTAGAATAATTATGTCCTAGCAACCAAATAGCGGGCCAAGTTCCACCACCACTAGGTAGTTTAGCTCTAACTTCAACTTTACCATAAGTGAATTCGTAATTATTATACGTTTTAATTCTGGCAGAAGTGTAATTAGATCCTCCCTGTGATTGCGCTTTCGCCGTAATCACTAAGTTACCGTTTTGAACAACGATATTCGACGGACTATTGGTATAATATTCCGCTTCGCCATTACCCCAACCTCCATTACCAATATCATAACTCCATTTGGTTGGATCGGGAGCTCCATCAATATTGAATTCATCCGACCACACTAAATTCGTGTAATCAGTTATCGGATCTTGAACCGGTGCAATAGTGGTAAAAATATGATACCAAGCTAAAGCGGGATTATTACCTTGAACAGCTCTAACCACCATTCTATTATCAGTGATAGAAATAATTTCATAGGAACTTTGTCCAATATAATAACCCATAAATCCATTATCAGAAAAATTCATCGTAGTTCCTGTGGTCTCCGTAGCATGACTCGCATTAGAAGCTACAACTGAGGTAGACGGACTAAGCGAAACTATTTTTTGACCACTGGAATCATAGGTATAACAATGATCATAACCAGCCGTACCGCCAGCAACACTTTGATAAGAAGAATTAAAAAAGGTATTCCCACCATTGTCTAGAGTATAAAAAAGCTGAGTACCATCAGTAGAGAATGTCAATACATTATTATAAAGACAACTGCTATCAGCTGAAGATGCTTTTTCCCAAGGGGCAGCTTGATAGTAATTCGCATAATAATTTTGTGTCTCATTAGTATCATTTTCACCCACTCCTAAATGCCCCGGTTCGGAAGCTGACCAGTACCATCTCTTTGTCGAACCACCAGTTAAATGTTGTACAGCGGCAGCATCAGTATAAGTGCTTTTAACAGTGACTTGTATTGTTTTTACTATCGCAATACCGGCCTTTCCTGAAGCTGTGACAGTAACGGTATACATATAAACGCCATTTTTAGTATATCCATACTCAATAATCCCACTAGGGACATTCTTAGTAATCCCATCACCAAAATCAAATTTATAAGATATGGCATTATCCGCTGTAGCTGTAAAATTAACTTTTCCGGAACCATCACCATTGGGATCTGTAGTAGTTTGACCCACAACCTGTGCCGTAATAGTTAAATTGGAAGGTGCAGTCATAGCACCAAATTCTTTATTTTCAGCTTGACAATTGACCAACAATAATATCGAACAAAAAGCAAGGGTTTTATATAATATATTTTTCATCTTTAT
>CAIUKX010000537.1 GCA_903899795.1 uncultured Flavobacteriales bacterium | reverse complement strand
AGACCGCTTCGCTCAAAGACGCAAGACAAAAGACTTGAGATAGGGAAGACTGCAGAGAAAGTCAATAGGATTGTTGATTTAGTAAAATGTTTATCGAAGTGATTTTATTTCCCTCCTCGATATTGGTTAATCTTCAATTCATTATTCACTTTTTTCAGAAATAAATAACCTCCTGTAGCTCCTACAATCTCATTGGGTTCTCCAAGTGATAAGGTAATGGATGAATCGGATTCAATGATATTGTAGACTTCAAAATGAAGTAACAAATCTGATAAACTTGTAATGAACTCTTTGTTTTGTAGCGAATCGGACCAATCTAAAAGTGATCTAAATCCTTTTTCTGTGGTAATATTTTTCAGACTATTGATCTCCATTTTATTCATTTCCTGAGCGTATTGCTCTAATGTTGTTTGTAAAGTACTATCCTCATTTACTTGAGGTGAAGGTTTTATTTCCGTTATTCCACGCTTTCCTGAAAAATTTCCACCGGGACTCATACCTATCCCAAACCATATAGCCCAGGCGAATAGCAACATATATACAAGGAGTACAATAACAATAGGAGTATAGCGTTTGTTCATGAACAATTCAGATTTGAGGCAAAAGTAAGTTTTTAGACCTTAGAATCATGAAAGGGGGAATCCTAAATGAAGCGATTTGTAGTTATATTTGATTTCTATGAAAACAATTCTACTCTTCACTATACTACTCCCATTTGGTATATACTGCCAACAAGAAATGGAGGTGGATAGCATTATTACCCAAAGCCATTATCAATCGTTTATCAGCAAAAAAACACATTTGCCACTTTATGTCAAGTATACACTTGTCAAAGGAGGTGGTGATTGTGAAAGGACAACCTTTCATTTTAAGAACGATACAAAAAGCAAATGGATTGCCAGTCAGAAGCAATATGCCAAAACAGGCTATGATGAAGGACATATGGCAAACGCTGAAGACTTTGCCTATGATTGTAAATTGGATGAACAAACCTTCCGATTTTATAATTGTTTGCCACAAACACCGAACTTAAACCGCGGAATATGGAAAGTATATGAAGACAGCACCCGGCAAAAAAGTCAAACAGACTCACTGTTTATTGTGTGTGGCGGTTATTGGGATGCAAGCAAACCAATCATTGTCAATGATATGGTGGTTCCAAATGGTTGCTTTAAGGTGGTTTATTCACTTAAAACGCATTCGTTTATCTATGTATTACAGTTCACAAACGACAAGAAAGCAAAGGTGAAAGTGTTGAGTAGCCCTACTGAATTGGATGTCCTCTGCCCAAAAGAGGTGAGGGACTTGAAGATGTATCCGAAGAAGGAGGAGAAGTGAAAATGGGATCTTTAATCGCTTAAAATGCAAAAGTCGCGAGGGGAATCGCGACTTTGCAAGAGCAGTGGTTAGTGACTTGGTAGTTGGTGTTCTAAGCTATGAGGAATGATTCAGGTGGTTATTACTTCTCAAATCTCACTTCCACTCTCCTTATTGTTCTTTTACAACTTCCACCCATTTCCCCGGTGTTTTAGCGAATATGGTGTGGTCATACATTGCCTCGGAATAAACGGTCGGCAAATAGAATTTACCTTGATACGTTGCGTTCAATTTTACCGTAATCGTTTTCGTTTCGTTCGGACCTAAATCATAATAGCTGTAAATTCTGTCGTCGCGAATGTCCTGATATCTTGCATTACTGGTACTTGATACTTCATCCATCCGGTTGTTGTGAATTTCCCATCCGCTTGGGAAAATTTGTGTCAAAGCCATTTCTTTGTAGAAACGGTCGCTTGGATTTGCCAAGGTCACTGCGGCATAAAATTCTTTCCCTTGTTTCAGTTTGTCAATCTTCATTTCTTTTCCATCCATGTCGTAGTATTTGACCGTCATTTTCAAATCTTTCGAAGAAGAAGATTTATCACCGATCAAAGGGATTCCTTCAACAATGACTTTCACGAATAAAGTTGATTTTCCACGGTTCTTGAAACTGATCTGTGCTTTTTTCGTGATGTCTTTTTCCGTGAATTTTTCCTGCGCTAAGTGTTTTGTTGATGTCTTTTCGATTACTCCCGAAGCATCCATTTTGTAGGAATAGTTGAGAGCTGTTGATCCGTCTTTTAGTCCGGCATATTCGCACAGTGCCAATAATCCATACGCTGTTTCCTGCGTGCTCAGCCATTTGTCGGAACTCATTTTCTTGGTCAGTTCTTTCACCATCGTACCGGCTTGTTGTTTTTTATCCAGTAAACTCAAGGTTTCGATGATCATCGCCTGGTCTCTGAAATCGGAACCATAACTGTAGGAAAGTTCACGGTAGCTTTTTACGGTAGTCGAAAGATTGGACACCAATTTCTCAGCAACTTCGTGTTGTCCAACCAATTCATAGGCAGCAGCCAATCTCCATTTTACAGTAACAGCAATTCCTTTTTCTTCACGCAGTCGGTTCATGGCGCCCAACTCTGCCTGATTACACAAGGCAAGAACGTACAAACGATACGCTTGAATCAACTGGTAGGATTCTGCACCGTGAGAATGAACATAGACACTGTTCGAACTCGACCAGTTTTTTGCCTGTTCTTTTTGGTAGGAAATCCATCTGTTTTTCAGAGATGCAGGAACACTGTACCCTCTTTTTTCGGCTTCAATGATGAAATGTCCGGCATAGTTGGTTCCCCAGTCACTTTCACTCGATTCGCCCGGCCAGTAAGAGAAACCTCCGTTTGAAGTTTGAAACAGCTGAATACGCTTGATTCCTGCTTTGATGTTTTCGGCTATTTTCCCTTTACGTTTGTCGTCCAAATCCATCATGCTCGAAGCAAAAAGCTGGGGAAACACTGAAGATGTAGTTTGCTCAATACATCCGTGTGGGTATTGCATCAAATAGCTGATTCGCTTTTCAAACCCAAAGGATGGCAATGAAGAAAATTCAACGGTAGCGCGATTGGTACCTGAAATACCTTCAAAGGAAATGTTTGATTTTCCATCTTTTCCGGGTTCGATCACAAAATCGGATGTTTCGTAAACAGTCGGATTGGAAGCACGAACATCGATTTCAATTTCATCAACAGCTGTTTCATTGCCACTGGTTGCCGTTACTTTGATTTTCCCAATTCCGATTTTCGAAGCTACCTGCATTTTGAAGTTAATCACCTCATCACCAATTTCTTTGAATTGAATCGTTTGGGTCGATTTTCCTTCCAATTTGAAAAACTCATTGACTTCCAATGTTACTTTTACATCTTTCACAAATTTTTCCATCGCGAAAATATCGACAGGCATGGATACAAATTCAGTCGGACCAACCACACGTGGAAGTGTCGCCAAGACCATCAACGGCTTTTTAACGGCAACCGTTTTTTCGGTTGTTCCATAAACTGCTTCATCTCTGGCAATAACCATTACCCGAACTGAACCGATATAATTCGGAATGTCGATTTTGTGTGTTTTCGTTTGACCGGGCTCCAAATGGAAGATACCCACAAATTTTACCATCGGTTTGAAACGGTTGGCTTTGTTTCCTTTTCCATAATTTAAATCACCGTCTCCACCGATACTCAAGAGTTTGTCCAGTTTTCCGGCATAAGCTCCGATCACGTTGTCATACATATCCCAGGTTTTGACACCCAATGCTTCTTTGGAATAGAATGTTTTCCAAGGATCTGGTGTTTGAAAGCGGGTTAAATCCAACAATCCTTCGTCGACTATAGCAAGTGTATAGGTCATTCGTTTTCCATTTTCTTCGTGAATCTTGATCGATGCTGTCGATTCCGGGCGAATTTCATCTTTCATGCTGATCACTGGAGCAATATGCGTAGCAGGGTCATCAACCACAATCGGAACAACGCCGTACATCCGGATTGGCAAATCATTTTTCGTATTCGAATGCGGCTGGATGAGTGTGACGTGCACATACGCATTGGGTGACATGTCTTTCGTCGCTTTCAACTCGTGAATCGTTTCTCCTTTTTGTGTGGTGATCCAGTATTTTTGCAGGACTTTTGACCGTGTTTCAATACTAATCAATGCACGACCATTTGCAGGGGAAGGAATCGATAATTTGATTTTTTCTCCGGCTGTATACTTTTCTTTGTCCGAACTGAAGTTCAACATGCTGGCGTTTTCATTATCGCTTCTGTTTCCGCGACTCAAATAAGGCCAGTCCACGGAAACAACATCTCCGGTTTGGTGATTTCCTTCCAAATCGGTAACAGTTACCAAAAAACGGCCGTAATCTGGGTAATCAATTTTGAAAGGAAAAACAGCTCGTCCATCGTTCGCTTCTATCACGGTGTCTTTGATGATCAATGTTCCGTTTCTGGAGACAAAATCCGCCAAATCTTCTTCGTCCTGTTCGTACCACCATCTCCATTCCAAGCGGTATACTTTTACCTGCAATTTCTCGGTTTTTTTCAAAGCTCCATCTTCCGACAAAGTGACTACATTCATCTTGTAATTGACACCTGTTTCCAACGCATTGTCGTAGCTTTTTACTTTTGGAATCTGCAATCCGACATAGGTTTTGAACGGAGAATACAATTTACTGCAACGATCGATACTGAAATCACCACTTTCCTCGAATACTTTTGTAGTATACGTGGCACGGAGCATTCCGGGAGCATTTTGTCCAACGTTCAATTTTGTTCTCACTTTTGCTTCCCCTTTATCATTCAATTGTCCTTCGAAAATCATTTCTTCGTTTTTTGCAAAATGACGCAAAGGGGAATCGAAGTGATACGAAGTGTATTTCTCAAAAACGGTTTTGGTAGCTGAAACGGAAACATTGACACTGGCAGTAAGGTTTTTAGCGATAGCACCGTGCAGCCATTTTACCCGAAGATTGGCAAATGTGTCTTTCGCCTGTGCTTTATCGATATCCATGTAAATTTTCAAACGATTGGGTTTTACCGTTTCGATCTTGATGTTTTTGGTATACTTCCGATTCCCTACAGAAACAACAGCCGTGTAATTTCCTGTCGGAGCTTCACGATTAACGGATGTTCTAAAATCAAACATTCCATGGACGTTGTCTGTCTTGGTCATTTGCTGAACGATTTGTCCGTTCGGGTCTTGTAGTTCGAATTTTACGGGGTGATTATCGGGAAGTAAATGATCTTTGTTTTCTAAAATAAAAGTCAGATAAAGTGAGTCGCCGGGACGCCAAACACCACGTTCTCCATAGATAAAACCTTTAACACCTTTTTGAATTTTTTCACCTTCAATGTCGAATTTACTCAAGGAATTGGCCCAGCCATCCGAAAGTTTCAGGTAACCTCTTTGCTTACCATATTTAGCCACCATCAAAAAAGGTTTTTCTTTCAGTTGGATGTCTAGCATTCCGTTTGCATCCGTCTTCCCCGAAGCGATGATTTGTTTGGTAAAATCGAAATATTCAATTTCAGCATTGGCGATGGGTTCGGTGGTAATCATGTTGTTGATGAACGCATGCGATAATCTGCTTTCATCCAATTTGTAAATCATTCCCAAGTCGGAAGCCAAAATATTTCTACTCACCGCTTTTCCATAATAATAACTTTGGTTGCAAGGAGACTCATCATCGGAATAGTCGTACCATGAATCAAAACCATCATCGAAACCGTAACCATCCCAGTGACGTTCAGACCAGTTTTCATCTTCTTCCTCTCCATCCTCACTCTCGCTACCACTCTCATCCTGTTGCTCTGCATCACAATCGCACACGGCATCTTCTTTACTGAATTTGATAGAAATACGGTAAATCGCTCCCGGATCCGGATGAATCAATTTTCCGAGGTCAATAACGTGTTTGTTCCATTGTTTCAGGTTCATTGATTTATCGTAATCCAATTTGATTTTCGTCTTTTTGATTATTTTTCCATAGCGTGTCAAGCCGTCTTCACCGTCCAGGTTATTGACCTGTAAAAAGTGGTGAATGTTGTTTTCAAAAATCTTGATGATCCGTACATCGACAGATTTCAAACTAACGGCTTCGAAAGGGAAAATCAAACCTTGAGAATTTGGAAGAATCGATCCTCCGCCTTTGATACGAACCAACGGTTTTGGTTCTTCGAAATTCAGTCCGTCGGAATATTCTTCCAGCATGTTGTATCCTTTGATGTTTTTGATTCCATTGGAAACGTTAACTTTTCTATAGCCAACAATTCGATTCGGAAGATAGAGTGTCACCGTGTTGTATTGAATTTTGTAGGTTACATTTTCAACTCCTTCCAAGGTCACAATTCCTTTCAAATTTTGGTTGATTAAGATCGGTTCACTAAAGGATAATTCTACCGATTGATCGCCATTATCGATCACTTTTGCTGTTGTAACATTGAAATCACCCAAGGCACTTACGGTCAATTCTTCTTTCCCTTTGCTGTAGGAACTGATTTCCTTTCCGTCCCAGGTAATGCTAATTTTTCCGGGCGATTTGGTTCGTTCCACGCTATCTACCACAAAGTCGTATTCCTTTTCATTGTAGGAAGTTTCGATGGAAATCGGCAATTCTTTTCCATTCTGAGTGGCTTTAATGATTTTTTTGACGTTGTCCAATTCTTCAAAATCGGTGGTTTTGATCGTTCCGTTGGCATACTGCCATTCGATGTCGTAATCGTTGTGATTTTTCAAACCGTAAATTTCGACATAGACTTTTTGGATATAGGTTGAAAATTGAAAAGGAAATGTTTCCAAACCGTCTTTCACTTTCACCACTTTTTCAAGGTCGAATTCCGCGTTGTAGAATTGTCCAGCCGGAAGTTCTTCTTCAGGAACAAATTCCACCGTTCTGCTGTTGATCCAAACTGCTTTTCCTTTGATTTCTGGTTCGAAAGAGAAAAGACCATCCAGTAAAGTTGAATCCGGTTTTGCAAGTTCTTTCAATAAAGAAGTATCACCTCCTACAACATCTGCCAATTCGATGCGAATAGTCCCTTTTCGGCTGATCATCCCTGAAGTATACCCCGAAACATATTCAGCATAAGCCGGATTTTGTTTGAGAATGGCTGGACGTGAAGGTCCGCATGAGTTGATCATCAATCCAACGATTGAGAAAAATGCAGCTGCTAAAATGAGTTTGAACGATTTCATAATTTCCTTTGTTTTATTGGAACAAATTTGAATGATCTCAACCGATAAAAAGGAGTGACTTTATGAAGCGTTCGAGATGGATTATTAAGTGCGATGATTTGGGTATTATTTGAAAAATAATCTCTTCTGTACTTTTCCTTGATGAAAAGTACCAAAAATCAAGCGCTGGGCAAAGTTCGCTTCGAAGAATCTAATTTATTTTTTGCGATATTTTATCGTCCATTCATATAAGAAATTCAATTTAATCACGATTCTCATGGCTTTGTAATACTTATAAAGCTGTGGTAAAGTTCACGATAAACATATTTGAAAAAGAATGTTGAGAGCTATTGATAGAAACGAACTTTTTGACTAAATTCAATAGAAATAATCATAATTAAATCAATATGAATCACTTAAATAAAGAAGACGATTACAAAAAATTACTAATTGACCTAAAAACCAAAATCAGACAAAGCCAAATTAAAGCCTCAATAGCTGTCAATAGTGAATTAATTCAGTTGTATTGGGAACTGGGAAACATTATTGTTGAAAAACAAGCTCAATCCAAATGGGGAAGCGGCTTTATAGAGCAACTTAGTAAAGATTTGAGAAATGAATTCCCAGATATGGGTGGATTTTCAATTTCCAATTTGAGGTATTGTAAAACATTTTACACTTTTTATGCTTGTCTGGCAATTCGCGAACAAGTTGTTCGCGAATTTCAAGTAGTTGAATTTCAAAATAATACCCACTATTCTTGCTTTGATAAAATCCCGTGGGGACATCACGTTTTAATTTTGAAAAAAATCAAAGATCCACTAGAAGGTCAATTTTATATTCAAAAAACCATTGAAAATAATTGGAGTCGATCTGTGTTGCAACATCAGATAGAATCAAAATTATATAAGCGACAAGGTAAATCACTCAACAATTTTGTGAATACTTTACCCAAACCACAATCTGATTTAGCGAATGAATTGCTGAAAGATCCGTATCATTTCGATTTTCTCCAATTGTCAGAAAAACACTCTGAAAAGGAATTAGAAAAAGCATTAACCGATCAAATTATGCGGTTTTTACTGGAACTAGGTACCGGATTTTCTTTCGTAGGAAAGCAGTATAAATTGCAGGTTGGGAAAAGAGAATATTTCGTCGATTTATTATTCTACCATTTACAATTGAGGTGTTTTGTTGTAATTGAATTAAAGGTGGTTGAATTTGAACCTGAATTCATCGGGAAATTGAATTTTTATCTCAACGTAATTGATGATGATCAGTTAAAGCACATTTCTGATGAACCAACTATTGGAATTCTTATTTGTAAAAGTCGGGATCAAATCGATGTGGAATACTCATTGAAAGGTTTGAAAACTCCGATCGGAATTTCGGAATATGAATTGAAAAATGCATTGCAGAAATCTATTTCCGCTTTCCAATTACCTCAAATTTGACATTGACCGAAATTCCATTTTCATCCACAAGAGTCAAGTGATGCTGTCCGATGGAAGGATTGAGCGCTACCTGGTGAATTTCCTTGGTTTCTCCAATGTATTCTTCGTCCAGATGCCAGAAGATTTTGGTCGTATTATTACGGTGTGTAGCTTCGAAAATAGTTTTTCCCATTTTGCCGTCAAGTTCAATCGGGACATAGATTTTTGATTTCGGTTTCGGGTAAATAATTCCCATGGATCGATCGGAAATTCTGGATAAACACTCGGGTTTGAATTCCGGCAATGGAGCATAATTCGGATGGGTTGTTTTGTAAAATTTTTCAACGATGGAAGGCAACACGAACCAGGTTTCATGGCGCATATTTTCTAGACTTTCACAATCGCTGTCTACACGCATCGTTCCCTCTTGGTTCAAATGAATGATCTGGTGATAAGGGCAAGCAACCGATCCGAGACTTGTTTTTGGAATCCACTGCATTTCGGTAACGGGACATAATTTCGAGGCACGATGCCCGCTTTCGTGGCAGATTTTGGTATACGCCATATCTCGGAACGGTTTTTTGAACCATGTTTGAGATTTCGGTAAGGTTTTAAAAAGGTTGAACAAAAGCGGAGCAGCAGCGTTGACTCCTGTCAATCCCGGTCGTCCTTCACCATCTGCATTTCCGATCCAAACGGCAACGACATAATCGGGTGTAATTCCAATCGCCCAGGCATCGCGGAAACCAAAACTTGTTCCTGTTTTCCAGGCAATTTTTTGTTCGGAATTGAAAATTTTCCAGTTGTTGTCCTCGTCCGGACGGTTGACTTCCGTCATTGCTTCGAAGGTTGAATAAATACAGGCTTTATCCGTTTTTAAAGGCGATTCAACTTCGTAACTTTCCAAAGAACGTTCTGCCATTACATCAATTGGGATGGATTTGCCGAATTCCAGTTCTTGTGCCATTTGTGTATAGACTTTTGAAAGATCGTAAAGCGTTGCTTCGGCACCTCCGAGAATCAATGAAAGTCCGTAATGATTGGCAGGTTTGTTCAAAGTGGAAAGCCCGTAATTTTTTAATTCACGGTGAAATTTTGAAAGTCCGTAGTTGTTCAACAAATGCACCATCGGAATATTGAGACTTCGTGATAAAGCGGTATTGGCGGACAAAGCTCCTTCGTAATTTCCTGCAAAATTTTTGGGTGAAAATCCACCGAATTGCGAAGGAACATCCTGTAAAAGCATGGTTGGTGTCAGCAATCCGTCTTCCATACTTTTCGCATAGAGCAAAGGTTTCAGAATGCTTCCCGTACTGCGGGCTGCTTTGATGCAATTGACATCGTTTCCGTTTTCTGAGTTGTCGGATGAGGTATTTCCAACGTAGGCAAGAATCTCCCCGGTTTTTACGGAGGTAATCATGACTGCTCCATTGTAGATCATGTTGTCTTGCATAGCATAACTGTGACTTTGAAGCAACGAGGCCGTATTTTCCTGCAATCTTTTTTGGATAGTTGTGACAATCGTTTTTCCTTTTTGTCCTTCTTTCATCAATTGCGTTAATAAATGAGGCGCGAGTCGTGGAAGTGGCAACGGTTTATTGGGTAAGGGTTCGGAAATTGCGAGAAAAAAAGTTGTTTTGTTGATGACATGTTGATCGTACAATTTTCGCAGCAAACGATTTCTTTTGTTCATCAATGATGTGTGATTTTTCCCCGGATAAATTAATCCCGGAGCATTGGGAAGAACGGCTAATGTTGCGCTTTCCGACCAGCTCAATTTATCGGAACTTCTGCCGAAATAACGCCAGGAAGCAGCCTCCAGACCAACGACATTGTTTCCAAACGGAGCATGTGACGCATACATTCTCAAGATTTCCTCTTTGGAATAACGTGTTTCGATTCGGGTTGCCAGAATCATTTCATGGATTTTTTCACCATAGGTTCGGGGAGGATTTTTTCGCATGATTCTCGCCAATTGCATCGTAATCGTACTGCCACCGCTGACTACTTTCTTGTTTTTGAAATTTTGAATGATCGCCCTGCCGACTCCTTTCAAACTGATGCCGATGTGACTGTGAAAATTTTTGTCTTCAAATTCAACGATACAGGTTTCAAATTTGGAGGGAATGGAATCACTTTCGGAAAAACGCCATTGACCGTCGTCTGCAATTTTTGCACCCAATAAATTCTGGTGTTCGTCCAGTAATACTGTCGAAGTAGGATCATTAAAAAGCTGAGCCGGTAAACAGAATAAATACCAAATCAAAAATACAGCCAATCCGTAACGGAAAAATTGCTTTCTGTATGTGCGATACAATGCACTACTTCTCTTTCCGGTATTTTTTATCTTTTGAATCATCGGACATGCTTTTAAATACTCGGCCTTAAATGTTTAACCATATAAGGCATATAAATTGAATAATTAATGTTGGTTAATTGATAGTAAGAAGGAACCATATAAGGCATAAGATTTTGAAAAAATTGTATGTTCTTATATGGTTTAAACGAACTATTATCTACTTCCAAATGTAAACCACCCTTTTTTAAAAAAGATAGCTGTTTTATTATTCGCAGTCATTTTAGTAGGAATCGTTTTTTATCTTTGATTAATCAAATCTGCAATCCTTGAAAAAGAGAATTTTTCGTATCGGCTTTATCATCTGTTTCCTCGGAACAATGATTCCCTTTTTCGGTGGATCACAATTGTACAATTTCAGAAATTATACGGTTAAAGATGGAGTGGCTCAATCCCAGGTATATGCTTTGCTGCAGGATTCGAGAGGATACATTTGGATGGGAACGAGAGGCGGTGGAATTACCCGCTTCGATGGAATCAATTTCAAAACTTTTTCGGTTCGTGATGGCTTGGGGAATAATTATGTTTCACACATTATCGAGGATAAAGATCATAATTTATGGATAGCCAACAACAGCGGAATAACGTTTTACAACGGGATTCAATTCAAGAATTTCAAACCTTCGGGGTATCAGGTTACCGTTCAAAAAATAGCGATCGATAAAAACAATCGAAAATGGCTGGCGACGAGCAATGGCGTCTATCTTTTTGAGAATGGAAAATTTACCAATATTTCCGATAAATTACACATCAAGAGGGGAATCATCAACACGCTTTACATCGATTCCAAAGGAAAAATCTGGTACGGAACGGAAAATGGTTTATTTCAAATCGAGCAAAAGAACAACAGGTATTATTTGCGTGATTTCTCGGCAGTTTCGAGGTACATGCACAACTCGATCAATGCGATCAAAGAAGATAGCAACGGGAATTTTTGGTTTGGAACCTACGGAGACGGAGTCTATAAATATGATGGCTACCATTTCTACAGAATCGACCTGAACCAGGAACTTTTTAAAGAAACGATTCTCGATATTTACGATGATCACGGTAAAAACATTTGGTTCGCAACCTTGAACAATGGTGTTGTTCAATACAATACTTCCGCCAAAACGTTTTCTTGGCTGCGGGAAAAGGAAGGTTTGAGCAATAACCACGTTCGCAGTATCATTCAAGACAATTCGGGAAGTTTTTGGTTCGGAACTTCGGGCGGAGGTGTCTGCAATTACTTCGGGAAAAAGTTTACCACCTATGATAAATCTTCCGGTTTGGGAGGGAATTTCATCTACAGCATATACAGAGATGCCAGTCAAAAATTATGGATTGGAAATTCTCAAAAAGGAGTCAGTACGTTTGATGAAACAGGTTTCACCAATTACGATGCTATCAATGGATTTGCCGATGTGAAAGTAAAAGCCATCTGCGAAGACAACAACGGAATTATTTACCTTGGAACGGAAGGCCAGGGTGTGTATACTTATGACGGAATCGAGTTTAAACCCTTTGAACAATTAACGCGGCGTTACATCCGAAGCATTGTAAAAGACGAAGAAGGAAATATCTGGATTGCAACGGCCGGACATGGAATTTATGAGATTAAAATTTCAGGAGAACTTATTAATTTTACGGTTGAAAACGGATTGATTCATAACCGCCTCACCACTTTGTACATCGATAAACGGGGACGTGTCTGGTACGGAACGGAAAGTCACGGGATGGGTTATATTTC
Source organism: uncultured Flavobacteriales bacterium (assembly GCA_903899795.1). Lineage (GTDB taxonomy): Bacteria > Bacteroidota > Bacteroidia > Flavobacteriales_D > Crocinitomicaceae > CAIUKX01. The sequence continues at coordinate 2,623 of CAIUKX010000537.1, read as the reverse complement.
GGACGGAAAACCCAGTCGAATTACTTTGCACGAACGCGATGGATTGGCTTCCAATTCTGTTCGCTGCATGGCCGAAGACCGAGGTGGGTACATGTGGGTCGGAACCGTCGGATCGGGAATTTCTTCGTTCTATTTATACGACAATCAATTTAAAATCAAAACGATTGACCACGACGACGGTTTGACATCTTCCAATATCTATTTGCTGACGATCGACAATCGAAACAACTTAATTGCCGGCTCAGAAGCAGGCTTGGATTACATTACCCTCAACCGCGCCCGAAAAATAAAATCGATCAAGCATTATAGTAAAGGTGATGGATTTACGGGAATCGAAACCTGTCAGAATGCTGTTTTCAACGATCCCGACGGAACCATTTGGTTTGGAACGATCAATGGATTATCGAAATACAATCCGGCCAATTCGAATACAAATATCTACGAGCCGATCACCAACATTATTGATGTAAAACTGTTTTACGAAAGCATTTCCAAAACGAAATACAACCATTTCATAAGTGATTGGAACCATGTTGAAGACCTGGATTTACCCTTCAGCCAGAATCACGTGAGTTTTGATTTCAATGCGATTAACCTGAGTAATCCCGATGGGGTTCGTTACAAATGGAAGCTGATCGGATTTGACGGACAATGGTCGCCACCGTCGAAAGAACACAGCATTGTGTACTCGAATTTATTCCCGGGTGATTACACCTTTTTGGTGAAAGCGAGCAACGAGGATGGCATCTGGAACAAAAAACCGATACAAATACATGTACACATCGAAACACCTTTCTGGCTGCAATGGTGGGTCATTACACTTGCTGTGGTTCTTGTTTTGATTCTTGTTATTTTGGGTTATAAATGGCAGATCAGCCGGATTAAATTCAAATCTGAAGAAGAACGGAAAAAATTGCAGATGGAAAAAGAATTTGTGGAATTGGAGCAGAAAGCCCTGCGTTTACAGATGAATCCGCATTTTATTTTCAATGCTTTGAACTCCATTCAATCGCTGATAGGGACCGGTAAAGAACAGGAAGCACGGTACTACCTGGCAAAATTCTCCCGTTTGATGCGGCAAATTCTGGACAATTCGAGAAATGCTTTCATTTCACTGGAAGAAGAGGTCAATTCGCTCGAAAATTATTTGATGATTGAGAAATTTTGTAACGGAGACCGCTTCGATTATCAAATTACCGTAGATGATGCGATCGAACAGGATTTTGTAAAAATACCGCCGATGTTGCTGCAGCCTTTCGTAGAAAACGCCATTAAACACGGATTGAAATTTACCGAAACCTTAACCCGAAGGGGATTTATTACGATTGATTTCCAGGAAGAAAACAACATTTTGATTTGCTCGGTTTCCGACAATGGAATCGGAAGAACGAAAGCCGAAGAAATGAACGACAGCAGTAAAGAAAAATACCATACCTCCACTGCTTTGATCGTGATCAAGGAACGTTTGGAATTGTTGAAAGAAGAATATAATTTCGAATCGCTGGAAATGATCGATCTGTATGATGATCAAGGAAATGCCGCCGGAACAAAAGTAATTGTAAGAATCCCCATTTGACAGATAGAAGATGATAAAAGCAATATTGATTGATGATATAGAACAGGCACGGGTTACTTTTAAAAAAGACCTGGAAGTTTATGCACCCGATGTGGAAGTGATTGGTGAAGCCGGAGGTGTTGTCGAAGGAGCCAAACTTTTGAAGAATGTGAAGCCGGACGTTTTGTTTCTCGACATCCAGATGCAGGATGGCAGCGGATTCGATTTGCTCGATGTTCTGAGTGAAATTTCCTTTAAAATTATCTTCATTACTGCTTCAGATGCGCACGCCATCAAAGCTTTCCGTTATGCTGCGATCGACTACCTGATGAAACCCGTTGACCCCGATGAACTGACAAGTGCTTTGGAAAAATTCAGAAAACACCGCATCAACGAAAACGACAAATACCAGTTGCTGAACGATTCACTGAAAAATCACAACAAACCCAACGAACGACTGGCGTTGCACTCACAGGATAAAATTCACATTGTGAATATTTGCGACATCCTGCGTTGTGAAAGCAATGTCAATTACACCGAATTTCACTTCACGAACGCCAAGAAAATGCTGGTTTCCAAAACGCTGAAAGAGTTTGAAGATCTGCTCACCGATTCAGGATTTTACCGTGTTCATCAATCGCATTTGGTGAATACGAAGTGTATCAAAGAATTTGTGAAAGTTGAAGGAGGTCACCTCATCATGAACGACGGCAGTATGATTCCTGTTTCGACGAGGAAAAGACCTGAGGTGATGAAGATGCTGGAGAAATTGTGAGATTAGATGCAAGACTAAAAGACGTAAGACATAAGACTAATGATAGGTAGATCTTTCATGAAAGTCAATTGGATATGAGAGTGAAGGGATGTTTTAGTGTGAGAATGAGAGCGAGAATGAGGAAAAATAAGTTGCCCCCTTTTTCTACTATGAATTTGAAAGGAGAGAACGAGGGGGCAACTTATTTTTCATCGTTTTCATTCCACCTATTTCATTATTATAAGAAATGATTTCAAAGTCTTCCAAATTAAAGGGTAAAGGTTCGTTGTTAGGAAAAGAAATGGAAATTGTCT
>CAIUKX010000536.1 GCA_903899795.1 uncultured Flavobacteriales bacterium | reverse complement strand
AGATTTTTTTGCTTTTTGAAATTGGATAATGTCCAATAAAACATACCGATTAATGAAATCGTAAAAAATAACAGGACGATCATTAAGCCAATCGTATCTGCAAAAATGTAACGCTGCCGATCAGGAAAATAAACATATAATTTCCCTTTTCTTTTTAAAAAATCATCTGGAAATAGATCTGTAAAATAAGACGATTGTAACAACTGTGTTGAATCGGCATTTTTCGTTCTGTAATTCAACTTCTTATTTGCCTTAATTCCGATGAAATAAGGAATCTCAATATTTTGCTGTCTTAATTTTCTACGGAGAATTTTTTCAACATCCTTTCCATCGGGTAATTTATTGATTGAATCAGTCGAATACGAAGCCATTTTTTGGATCAAAATTTCAATTTTTGATAATTTCTCGTCCATCGCTTTCTCATCTCCCATCTGTTTGATTTCGATATTTAACAAACTGTCTTGTATTGACTTGCTTACTGCATGAGCCTGTTTGGCATGTTCTTCAATTATCTTGATGTTTTTTTTATCCGTATTAACAGAAAAATTATAATCGTAGGTTTCAATTCGATGTTTCTTTTTTGTTCCTGAAATCATTTCTATACGCTGAGTAGTCAACATAGGAGAGCCGGATTGTTTCAAGGTATTACTACCGAAGCGACTTATGAATGTCACATTTTCTTTTTCTTCTAATTTCTTGATAGTTCCCTGCAGAGCATTGTAAACGGAATCATCGAATTGTTTGTTTTGGTTTTGATTACCGAAAAAATCCAATAACCCTGTATGATCAGAATTCCGACCAAAACAAGCGCAAATGAAAAAGCTAAAAATTTATGTTTACTCACCTTCACATCACAAAAATAAGACGAATCATGCTTGTTGAGACAACTTTAACTTTTCTTTAACCGGCTTTAACCTTTGTTTAACGCTGAAGGGGATATTGACTCTCTACTTTTGTCATAACAATCTTAAACAATAGAAATTATGAAAACAAAAACAATTTTAGCGGCCTTGGGAATAATCGCTGTAACAAGTTTGTTTGGTCAGGAAACAGAAAAAATGAAAGTCTGCATCAAAATCAACGACAACAAGGATGGAATCATTACACAAATTGACACCTGCTACGAAGGCAACAGTCAAAGCGACATTGATGCTTTCTTAAAAAGTATGGGGATGAGTGATCAACTAGAAATTGTAGATCCCAATGACAGATCGAAAAAAACAATGATCATTCGTCACCAGAACAAATCCATGCCTCAAGGCGAACAAGATATTGAAATCAGAATCGATGAAAATGGTAACGTTGAGACATTTTCTGAAGATTCTCTCATCATCATCAAAAATTTTGATCTCGATGGAAAAAATAGGGAAGAAGAAATGAAGCTAATTGAAGAAGAACTCAAGATTCTAACCGAAGATTTCAAAAAAGAGTCCGGAAAAAATGGAGAAATGAACAGAGAAATCAGAATTATCGTTACCAAACAAATAGAAGTCAAAAGCTTATCAAGCGATGACAAAGATGCAATGCCAAAATCCCTGAAAAAAGCAAATGGAAATGAATTTGACAAATTAACACTCACCCCAAATCCATCCAGAGATTTTATCAATATTCAATATCAAAACGATTCCAAATCTCCACTGAAAATAAAAATTTATGATCTGAAGGGGCAACTGATAACAGAAGAAGAAAAAACAGTTATTGATCAACAAATGAATATTCAGATGGATCTTTCCAAACTTCAAAAAGGAGTTTATTTTCTCCACTTGGAGCAAGGAAAAAAATCAGAAGTCAGAAAAATAGTCATCAGCGAATAAATCAGATATTCCCTTGATATAATTTTCATTTCTTGTAGCAAAGAAAGACAAAGAGCCTTGAAGCAGCAATTACTTCGGGCTCTTTTTTATTTGATGTCAATTTGACTACATAAAACACTACTTCCAAGAAATTCGTTAGTATTCTGATTGATTTAAAACTAGAAAAGCTAAAAATTCGATAGAACTTGACAAAAAACTTTTGTTCAACTGGCAATCTTGTTGGAATAAACGAATATTCGACTATTTTTGCATCGTAAAATATTGATACCATTCAAAACTATGGCACAAATTGAAATTAGACTTCCAAAAATGGGAGAAAGCGTAATTGAAGCTACGATTACCAATTGGTTAAAAAATATCGGTGATACCGTGAATATGGACGAGCCATTGGTGGAAGTTGCTACCGATAAAGTGGACAACGAATTACCATCAGAAGCTGCTGGAGTATTGATCAAACGATTGTTTGAAAAAGATCAGGTTGCACAGGTAGGAGATGTTATCGCAATTATTTCAACAGATGGAGATAGCGGTTCGGTTTCAGCTGAGCCTGCTAAAGAAGTTGCTTCAGCTTCCGTATCAGCAGAAGAAATTACAAAAACAATTGAAACTGTTGTTTCCTATGCGAATGGTATTTCTGAAACCATTGAAAAAAATGGTGCCTCAGGAAAATTTTATTCTCCGCTCGTAAGAAGTATCGCTGAAAAAGAAAATATTTCAATGAATGAATTGGAAGCGCTTTCAGGTACAGGACAAGGTGGTAGAGTTACTAAAAAAGATATCTTAGACTATTTGGATAACAGAGGCACTGCTGTCGTAGCTGCACCTGCTCCAAAAACAGAGACAATATCAGCTCCTACTTCACAGGTAGCTCCTGTTGCTGCATCGACACAATTAGGAGGTGGAACAATTGCAGGAATTAAAGAACCGGTAGTGACTGTTAATCCAGGTGACGAAATCGTTGAAATGGATCGCATGAGAAAACTGATCGCTGATCACATGGTGATGTCAGTTCATGTTTCTCCTCACGTTACATCATACGTTGAAGCAGATGTTACAAACATTGTAAACTGGAGAAACAAAGTCAAAAAAGATTTTGAAAAACGCGAAGGAGAAAGCATCACATTCACACCAATCTTCATGGAAGCAATTGTGAAAGCGATTAAAGATTTCCCAATGGTAAATGTTTCTGTAAGCGGAACAAACATCATTATCAGAAAAGACATCAATGTTGGAATGGCAACAGCTTTACCTTCAGGTAACTTAATCGTTCCCGTCATCAAAAATGCAGATCGATTGAACCTTACAGGTTTGGCAAAAAGTGTCAACGAAATGGCAAACAAAGCAAGAGGAAATAAATTGAAACCGGAAGACATTCAAGGTGGAACATACACAGTGACGAATGTAGGAACATTTGGAAATGTGATGGGAACACCAATTATCAATCAACCGCAAGTTGCAATTTTAGCATTGGGAGCTATCCGAAAAGTTCCTGCTGTTATCGAAACACCTGATGGTGATTTCATCGGAATCAGACAAAAAATGTTCCTTTCTCACTCCTACGACCATCGTGTAGTAGACGGGGCACTAGGTGGGCAATTTGTTCGACGAGTGGCAGATTATCTAGAACAATTTGACGTAAATAGAGAATTGTAAAATAAAAATGATTATTTTCGTAGTGCCTTCTTGAATTCAGTTTTAAGAAGGTCTTATTATTTTGATAAACTATGAAAATTACATCATTCCTATTATTATTTCTACTACCCGTATTGTCATTTGCACAGATGACCGAAAGCCAAGCTAGAAAAATGGCTGCTCAAGCCACAGCTATCGAATTGGAAAGTGAAAGTGCAAGACTTATTGAAGAAAATCGATTGTATCTCGCTGAAATATTGGTAAATCGATTGATTCAAATTAATCCGGATAATAACAATTATAATTACAGAAAAGGATTGGTTCTTCTTCGCTCCCACTCTGATTATAAAAAAGCATTACAATTTTTTCTAAAAGCATTACCTGGAGTAAGTAAAGACTTCGATATTTTTGCAATTGAAGATACAACCTGCTCTTATGATATTCATTATTATATCGGTAGATGTTACCACTTAAATGAAGAAATTGAAAAAGCAAAACAATATTATACAAATTACTTTAGTTACAGCGATAATGATTCCGAATTAAATGCACTTGTAAATGTAAGTCTTTTACAATGTGATATTGCCTTGAATCAAATTGCGAATCCTAAAAAAACAAAAATTGATAACATCGGTAATGTAGTCAACTCAGAATATCCGGATTATTCTCCGGTTATATCGCTTGATGGTCAAGCACTTTACTTCACATCCAGACGTCCTTGGCAAGATGGTTCAACAGACCAATACAGAGATGATCTATTGCATGATTATCCGGAGGATATTTACGTAAGTTATAAGGACAAAGGAAAAAAAGATGCTTGGATTACTCCTGAAAAATTAAGTTTTTGTGAACCTCAGCGCAATGAAGCAACTATAGCTGTCAGTCCCGATGAAAGAAGAATCTATGTGTATCAGGATAACACCGGTGGTGGTGATATTTTTTATTCCGACTTCAAAACGAATACCTTTCAACAGGTTCAGCCAATGACGATTAAAGATATGAATACCAAATATTGGGAAACTCACATTACAACAACTATTGATGGGCAAAACATGTATTTTGTTTCGGATAGACCCGGAGGAATGGGAGGAAGAGATATCTACCGAGTTGTAAAACTTCCTGATGGTTCTTGGAGTGCTCCCAAAAACCTTGGTCCAAATATCAATACTCCTTTTGATGAAGACTGCCCGTTCATAGGTTCAGATAACAAAACACTATACTTTTCCAGTAATGGTGCATTGAGTATGGGAGGATTTGATATTTTTCAAGCTATCCGTGATGACAATAATGAATGGTCCATTCCAATCAATCTTGGCTATCCAATCAATGGAACTGGTGATGATGTATTTTACACCACAACTATTGACGGTAAAAAAGGTTATTTTTCATCCTTCCGAAAAGATGGATTTGGGGAAAAAGATATTTATGAAATTCACAATGAAGGAGTTGGAGTTAAAAATGTTGCTGCCTTGAGAGGTATTATCAAAACTGCTTATGGAAAACCATTTCCACAAGATTTGTTACTATCTGTTCACTGTGTGAATTGTGACGATACAACTTCTAAATCAGTTTTCCCACGTTTAAGAGACGGAACTTTCTTTACATCCCTTCAACCTTGTAAAAAATATGTATTCTCTTATTATGCTGAAAACGGTAAAAAAGAATTCTTCGAAGAAGAAGCTGAAACCAGATGCGATATTGAGTATGAAGAAATCTACCGT
>CAIUKX010000535.1 GCA_903899795.1 uncultured Flavobacteriales bacterium | reverse complement strand
TTTCAATATAGAATCCGATGAAGTGAAAGGAAGAATCATTGGTAGAGAAGGTCGTAATATCCGTGCTTTGGAAGCAGCTACCGGAGTGGAAATTATTGTTGATGATACTCCTGAAGCGATTATGTTGTCTTGTTTTGATCCAGTTCGTCGTGAGTTGGCTCGTCTGGCTTTACATCAACTGGTTTCGGATGGTCGTATTCATCCTGCAAGAATCGAAGAAGTAGTAGCGAAAATCAGAAAACAATTAGAAGAAGAAATAGCAGAGACAGGTCGTCGTACTTGTATCGATTTAGGTATTCATGGTTTACACCCTGAGTTAACACGTATGGTAGGTCGTATGAAATACCGTTCTTCTTATGGTCAAAACTTATTGCAGCACTCACGCGAGGTGGCAAATCTCTGTGCGATCATGGCTGCGGAACTTGGGTTGAATGTCAAGTTGGCGAAACGTGCAGGACTCTTACATGATATTGGTAAAGTTCCTGATGAAGATCCAGAATTACCTCACGCGATCTTGGGTATGAAATTGGCTGAGAAATATGGTGAAAAACCTGAAATTTGCAATGCTATCGGAGCTCACCATGATGAAATTGAAATGACATCGATGATTTCACCGATTGTTCAGGTTTGTGATGCAATTTCAGGTGCGAGACCAGGTGCTCGTCGTGAAGTGGTTGAATCCTACATCAAGCGTTTGAAAGAATTAGAAACATTGGCGCTTTCTTATGAAGGTGTTTCAACAGCTTATGCAATCCAAGCGGGTCGTGAATTACGTGTCTTGGTAGAAAGCGAAAAAGTAACGGATTTGAAAGCAGATGAATTATCATTTGCCATTTCTCAGCGAATTCAAACGGAAATGACTTATCCTGGCCAAGTAAAAGTGACCTTGATTCGTGAGAAACGTTCGGTTAGCTACGCCAAATAAATTGAATGGAACCCTCAAAAAAAAATACAGTCAATGATCCGAAAGGAAAACATATTCTCCTTACAGGAGGGGCAGGTTTCATTGGTTCAAACATTGTAGAAAGACTCCTAGCCAGTGATGTAAAAGTGACTGTCTTGGATAATTTGAGCACCGGTAAATTGGAAAACATTGAGGATTTTCAAGGTAACCCCAATTTTAAATTCATTAAAGGGGATATTTGTGATTATACAACTTGTTTAGAAGCACTGGATGGTGTGGATGCCGTTTGTCATCAGGCAGCATTAGGATCAGTGCCTCGATCGATAGAATTTCCGCATAATACACATGAAGTAAATGCAACCGGATTTTTAAATATGTTGCATGCTGCCAAAGAAAAAGGAATCAAACGATTTGTTTTCGCAAGTTCTTCTAGTGTTTATGGTGATAGTACGATTTCTCCTAAAGTAGAAGGTGATGAAGGGAATTTGCTTTCTCCGTACGCGGTTACAAAACAATTGAATGAGGAATATGCGAAAGTGTATGCCAAGTTACACGGGATTGAAACCATCGGACTCAGATATTTCAATATTTTTGGACCCAAACAAGATCCAAATGGAGTTTATGCCGCTGCAATCCCTAAATTCATTGCTCGGTTAAGAATCAATGATGATGTTGTGATTCATGGTGATGGTTCACAAACCCGCGATTTTACTTATGTTAAAAATGCTGTCAACGCAAATTTTTTATCACTTTTCACAGATAATAGAGAAATAGGAGGAAAAGTATTTAATGTAGCTTGTGGTGATTCGTTTCGCTTGACAACAGTAGTGGATGCATTAAAAACAGGATTGAAAACAATAGGGATTGATTCAGATTCCAATATAATTTTCGGTCCAGAAAGACCAGGTGATATAAAACATTCTTTAGCAAATATAGAATCGATCAAAGCCGAATTGGGATACGTTCCTTTGTATACGTTTCAAGAAGGTGTCAACGAGTATATCGAATCCTTAAAATAGCTGTGAAGCAAGATTCAAAATCGTTTCTTCACTCTGTTTCAATTCTTTTTACTGGAACAGTAATCGCACAGATATTAGGCTATTTAGCTTCTCCAGTCATATCACGTCAATTCGGCCCTGATGAGTCCGCTTATCTCGGTTTATTTTTAAGAATTACTACATTAGGTGCTGCTGTGGCAACTATCCGTTTAGAATTGGCATTTCCTATTGAGAGACAAGATCATCATGCATTTGGACTATATAGGTTTTCTATTCGGGCTTCTTTGATTTTGAGTTTAGCAGCATTTTTAGGATTAGTAGTTTATGGGACTTTGGATTTTAAATCAAGTGAAGGATTTCTTTTTTTACTGAGTTTACCACTAGGGATTTTTCTGACTGCCTTTTTTAATCAAGGTTCAAGCTGGGCCTTAAGAGAGGAGAATTATTCCTTGATTTCACGTTCATCGTTATTACTTTCAATTTTCATCAATGGTTTTAAAGTTCTTTTCGGATTGCTGGGAGGAAATTTTTTATTGCTCATCGGAGCGACCATATTGGGTTATATTATTGCCACATTTACCTTTTTGAAGAATTATCTTTCAAATCGTAAAAAATACCATTTGAATGCAAATTCAAAACGAACCAAAGCGATTGTAGCTCAAAACTCTGATTTGTATACTTATAATTTACCACATGTTTTTGTCGATTTAGCAAGAG
>CAIUKX010000534.1 GCA_903899795.1 uncultured Flavobacteriales bacterium | reverse complement strand
TAGTGTTTCCATTTTTTTTGTTTTAACCATTCTTTCGACAAAGAAATGATTGATTAATCATTAAAATGTTGATAATCATCATGTTTATGTATGATTTGTATATGAATCAACAAAACCAATAATTCCTGAATTGAAAGTAGAATCCAAGCTCTATAGCATTTTTCACTGCTGCATTGCCATTTTTCAGCATGCGCGCCGCCAAATCAAAACAATGCTTTACTTCACTGAAATTTTCCTTTTTCATCTGAATTTTTGTAAAACTCGTGAAGCATTGTATTAATTGATTGATGTTTCCCTGTTGGTTGGTTTTCTCCAAAATCATATTGATGACCGGAATTTCAAAACCCAAAATTTCCACCACCTCCGCCTCTGTTATTAAATGATCACTGCCAAATAATACCACAGCTTCTATTCTAAGTAACTCTGTTTTATTCATCGCTGTTAATTTTTTATGTTACATATTTCCTATCTGTTTTGTGCCAATTCCAAAAACCGGCTGATTTTATACATGTGATGTGTACTATCGTATTCCAGTAAACCGTTTGCACTACTGAAATGAATTTCCAGCATACTTGTAAATTCTTTCGAATCTGCAAAAGCATGTTCCAAATGATAGAGTGTCAAGGGTAAAATCTCTTTCGATGCATCCGCACTGAAATAATACGAATACGTTTGAAGCTGACCTTTTTGAACCGGTGCACCTGTCACTTTGTAGATAACAATTTTTTCTCCGGGATTCAAAATCGGATAAATATTGCCCTGATACATTCGGAATTGATTTCCTTCTGTATCCCTGTATCCGAAAATTTCGTTCTTGGAATATTTGTAAATCGTATCATTTACTTTTACTTCGATAAAATCTTTCTTGATTACATCGTGCAACTTGATCCTCGTATGTTTCGTTTGGTGAGTCGTTTTTTGATGCTCAAAATCTGTAGCGGTTAGGTAAATTGCCGAACCTGTGCTTTGAGCCTGAAAACGATTCGAAAATAGAACAATCGTAATCAATAGAAAAAAATAATGCGTTTTCATCTGTATTGTATTTGTTGGGGAGATGCCAAATTCTATTCCCAATCTCAACAATGCATACATTAAAAAATCAATCTGCTAATTGACAATTGATTACCAGTAAACAACATTTTTGGGGTATAACAAAAAACCCTTCCATAATGGAAGGGTTTTTCAAAATGATAGGTTTAGTATGTGATAAATCTTTTCTACTTTTCAATGTGGTATTCTTCCATTTTACGGTAAAGGGTCGTTAGTCCGATTCCAAGAAGCTCAGCCGTTTTCGTCTTATTTCCTTTTGTCAGACCCAGTATTTTTTGGATATGGATTTTATCCATATTGGCAAGACTTGTAGCGGTAGAATCTTCTGGTGACGTTTCGCAATTGAGTACTTCCATTGGAAGGAGATCAACTGTCAGACACTCATCATCTGCTAAAATTACAGCCCGTTCAATACAGTTTTTCAATTCGCGAATATTCCCTCTCCAATCGTTCTTTTTGAGGTATTTTAAAAACTCTTTATCAAAAGATGAAATTCTTTTTTTCATTTTGACAGCATAAACACCTAAAAAGTGTTTGGCAAGTGCTTCAATATCATCGCGTCGTTCCTTCAGGGATGGAATCCTGATTTTAAATGTCGCCAAGCGGTAATACAAATCCAAACGAAAATGTTCTTTTTCAGCCTCCGATTTTAGGTCACGATTCGTAGCTGCAATAACTCTCACATTGACCTGCGTCGGTTTGGTATCTCCCAACTTGATAAAGCTTTGTGTTTCGAGTACACGCAACAATTTTGCCTGCAAATCGAGATTCATTTCTCCCATTTCGTCCAGGAAAATAGTTCCTTCGTTCGCTTCTTCAAACAGTCCCTTTTTATCTTCATAAGCTCCGGTGAATGATCCTTTCTTGTGACCGAACAACTCACTTTCCAAAAAATCTTTTGCAAAAGAACTGCAGTTCACCGCCACAAACGAATTATTTCTTCTCGGACTAGCATAATGAATCGCTTGCGCAAATAATTCCTTTCCGACACCGGTTTCACCTTCCAACAACACTGTTGAATCGGTCGGAGCGACTTTTTGCGCCAAAACAAGAGTTTGCTTAATTTGTTCCGAACTACCAATTATACTATCAAATCCGAATTTCGATTCGAGTTTGTTTTCCAATTCGTAAATCCTTTTTTGAAGCTTTACTTTGTCCATTGCACGATTCAATGCCGGGATAATTTGGTCGTTGTCATCGCCTTTCGTGAAATAATCAAACGCACCCAATTTTATTGCCTTAACTCCGTCGTGAATGGTGCCAAAGGCCGTCATGACAATGATCTCACAAAAATGATTGATCGCATGAATTTTTTCCAATAAGTCAATTCCGTTCCCATCGGGCAATTTTACATCTGTTAAAATAACATCGATGTTTTTTTCCTGCTGGATAATTTTTACTCCCTGGGCAACATTTGTCGCCTGCAATACATTGAATCCTTCCAAAGCAATAATTCTGGAAAGTAACTGGCGAAATTTATCTTCGTCGTCAATCACTAATATGTTCGGTTTTGTTACCATGGATTTCAGTTTAGAACGTATGCTTTTCGAAATGGAATAAAAATTCTCACTGCAAATCTATTTCAAATTATCATTACCAAGTTATGAATCCGTACCATATGTTGTACGGACAGGTCTCGACCTGTCCGTACAACATATGGTACGGATTCATTACATATTTTCACCCATTCATTACAAATTCACTATCTATAAAGGATTTACAGTGTTTTTTGAACTCTAAAATCCTTTCCTTTGTGCAAAATTTATACTGCTATGAGAAATCTCAAAAATTCCATCTTTTACATCGTCATCATTGGAGGCTTTTCTTCACTGATGTATTGGATTATCATCCATGGAAAAAATTTGGAAATCGGCAAAAAGATTATTTCAACGGCAACGGGTGAAACTCACTGGAATGCTTTCAAAAGCTCACTTAGTCACAATTTAAAAGAACCAATCGCAATCTTGCTGGTTCAAATCATCACCATCCTATTCGTTGCGAAAATTTTTGGGTGGATCTTCAAAAAAATAGGGCAACCCTCTGTAATTGGTGAAATCATTGCGGGAATTGTACTAGGACCTTCATTGATTGGAATGTATTTTCCAGAATTTTCAGTCACACTTTTCCCAAAGGAATCGATGCCTAACTTAAAGGTTTTAAGCCAGATCGGATTGATTCTTTTCATGTTTGTCGTGGGAATGGAGCTTGATCTGAAAACGCTTAAAAATAAAGCTCACGATGCCGTTGTGATCAGTCATGCAAGTATTATTATCCCATTTGCACTAGGTTTGGGATTAGCTTACTACATCTATAATTCATTTGCTCCGAAAGGAGTTGAATTTTTATCTTTCGGTCTATTCATGGGAATCGCCATGAGTATCACTGCCTTTCCGGTTTTAGCCAGAATTGTTCAGGAACGCCGTATGCACAAAACAAAATTGGGAACGATTGCCATTACTTGTGCTGCTGCGGATGATATTACTGCATGGTGTATATTGGCTGCGGTAATTGCCATTGTGAAAGCAGGTTCATTTGCAAGTGCCTTGTATGTAATTCTTTTAGCTTTCGGATATGTAATGATCATGCTGAAAATAATTCGACCATTTTTAAAACGGGTTGGAGATATTCATGCTTCACGTGAAAACTTAAGTAAACCGATTGTAGCTATGTTTTTCCTAACCTTGCTGTTGTCAGCATTTGCGGCTGAGGCGATAGGTATACATGCCCTTTTTGGTGCATTTTTAGCAGGTGTAATCATGCCAGATAACATGAAATTCCGAAATTTATTCATTGAAAAAGTGGAGGATGTTTCATTGGTTTTATTGTTGCCTTTGTTCTTTGTATTCACAGGACTTCGAACTGAAATAGGGTTGTTGAATGATCCTGAACTATGGAAAATCTGTGCTTTGATTATCACCGTTGCTGTTGCAGGTAAATTTTTCGGTAGTGCACTAGCTGCCAAATTTGTTGGACAATCCTGGAAAGACAGTCTTACGATAGGAGCTTTGATGAATACACGTGGTTTAATGGAGTTAGTCGTTTTGAATATTGGCTATGATTTGGGTGTATTGACGAAAGAAGTCTTTACTATGATGGTACTTATGGCTTTATTTACAACCTTTATGACAGGACCTGCCCTCGATTTTATCAACTTCCTCTTCCGAAAACAAAAAGAAGATATTCCGATTGAAATTCGAAAAATCAGCAATTACAGAATTTTAGTCTCTTTTGGAAATCCTGAACGTGGACGGTCATTGTTAAAGATTGCGAATAGCTTTGTCAAAAAACAAGACAAAAATGCTTCGATTACAGCTATGCATTTATCGCTCAGTAATGAATTGAATCAATTCAATTTGGAAGAATATGAACAAGAAAATTTTGCCCCAATTATTGAAGAATCTAAATTACTTGGACAAAAAATCACTACGTATTTTAAACCGTCTGTCGATATTGACAATGACATTGTAGGTGTTGCAAACAAAGGCGATTTTGATTTGCTATTAGTTGGTTTGGGAAGTTCTATTTACGACGGAACATTGTTGGGGAAAATTCTTGGGTTTACTACACGTTTCATAAGTCCGGATCGGATTATCAATAAAGTTACCGGAAGAGAAAAATTATTTGAAAACTCTCCTTTTGACGACCGAATTCGATCTATCATTTCCAAAACAGATATTCCGGTCGGAATCTTGGTTGATAAGCATTTTACTTCTATTCAAAATGTTTTCATGCCGATTTATGATGCCTCGGATGATTTCTTGATTGAATATGCACAGAAATTGATCAATAATTCTAATGCTCAAATTACCATTCTTGATGCTGTTGGAAATATCAAAAACAGTTCAGAACTGAGAGAACAAATCAGAGCCATCGAATTGAGAGCTCCGAATCACATTCAAATCATGAAGGAAAGAGCTACCGAATTTGATTATAAGGATGAAGTTCAAATGATGAAAGATATTGATCTCGTATTGATTAGTCTTGAAAGTTGGAAACAATTGGCCAGTGAACAAAGTGATTGGCTGAACAATAATGTCTCACTCTTAATTATTAAACCATGAGAGACGTAAGACATAAAAATGCAAGAAAAAAGGTTCAAGATAGGTTAATTCTACGGGAAAGTCAGTGGGATTTATAAATCTCTAATTAGACAAAAGACCTTAAGATTCAAGATGAAAGACTAACATCATTACAAAGTCTACAAAATAAAAAATTCAGGTAAATTGGGAGAAATACTCTTCCGATTTACCTGAATTTAGTCTTAAACCGCAAAGCAGCATCGAAGATAATCTTATGTCTTTTAGTCTTGACTCTTATTTACTCCACTCTGCAATAGAAGCATTGTTCATATCAATGTAGTGTTGATCTTGCTCTTTTTTCGCTGACTCGATAGAAATTTTAGCTGTTTCAATCGCTCCTTTTTTGTCACCCATTTCTGCCTGGATCAATGCTTTGGTGCGAATTACCCAATAAGCACTTGTCCCCTGCATTTCAATCGACTTGTTGATCCATGTCAATGCTTGTTTCAAATCTTTTTTCTCAGTATAATAGTAATTTGCAGCACTGTAATAATCATTCGCTGAAGGTCCTGCCATTACTTTTTCAATGTTTGCCATTACTTTTTTACCTGTTGGAACTTTGAATGATACAGCAGCCGAAGTTTTATCCCAAGCTAATGTCATAGTAGCCGATTCTGATTTCAAATTATCGATTGTAATTGTAAATGATTCAACAACACTTGGTAAAGCGTTTACTTTAGCTGTCGTTTTCAATGCAACTTTAGTATCATCCCATTTTTCTGGCGTTCCCCAATTTGTAGCATCTGTATAGAAAATAATTTCCCAGCTGTTTTGTCCCGGTTTTGTATAAAGCGCATACGTTCCTGCTTTCAATGTGTCAGTTCCAAAAACAATAGCATCACTGCATGTAAACTTTGTGTTTTCGTTTGCACCTGTTCTCCAAATTTCATTCATTGGAACTACTTTTCCGAAAACATCACGGTTGTTTTTACTCGGGCGGGAATATTCGATTTTAATGTCTGTCAATCCTACTTTTTGTTCAAGTTTGGAGAAAGGACTTGCTTTTGGCGTTTGTAATTGAGCCGAAACAGATAAAGCAGTAACGGTTGATAGAATAATTGAAGATAGAATATTTTTCATCATTTTCAGTTTTTAAATACGGGCAAATTTAACTAATTAACTTCTTGAAAAATTCTAAAAATGATAAACGGCAATTGAGATATAAGACCGCTCCGCTCATAGAAAAAGACATAAGACTCATGAAAGGTTAATCCAATAAGATTATCAATTGGATTTAATATCAGATTAATCAGGAGAAATACTCATTCAATTTACCTGAATTTTGTCTTAAACCGCGAAGCAGCATCGAAGATAATCTTATGTCTTTTAGTCTTGATTCTATATAGACTGAAAGATACAAGACTTCAAGAAAAAAGACCAATGATAGGATGAATGCTTTACTAAATTTAGTTGGATGTAAGATCAGTTAAATCGGAAGAAATACTCTTTCAATCTACCTGTATCTAGTCTTAAACCGCGAAGCAGCATCGAAGATAATCTTATGTCTTTTAGTCCTGAGTCTAATCAGAGATCTCTCAACAAAAACCGCGCTGTCTCTTTGGTTTTTTGTTCTACCAGAATTTCTTTTCCAATCGTAACACGATCAATTGTAGCCTGGTCGTAATGACGAATCGTCACCAATTCCAATCCTTCGTTGTAGCGGATATCATAGGATTCTTTGAAAATGTCCAACAATTTCTCTAGGTTGATTTTATCCTGATCCAACGCAACAGCAAAACTCAAAGCTGAATTCTGCATCAGATTAATCTTCGCATTGACAGAAGCCAAACGATTGAAAATATCACTTAAATTTTCTTCGACAATGAATGAAAAATCTTTTGGCGTGAAATGCAGATACAACTGGTTCATCTTAAAAATAAACGAAGGAATCAAATGATCGTTTTCTGTCGATTTCTGAATAACAGTTCCTTCCGCTTGCGGATCAATAAACGATTTGACATACAAAGGAATTCCTTTATTTTGAAGCGGTTTAATTGTTTTCGGGTGAATAACAGTAGCTCCGTAATACGATAATTCAATGGCTTCTTTGAAAGAAATACTATCCAATTTTACGGTATTGTCGAACCATTTCGGATCAGCATTCAGCATTCCAGGTACATCTTTCCAAATAGTGACACTTTCTGCATTACAACAGTAAGCAAAAATTCCAGCTGTATAATCCGAACCTTCTCTTCCCAACGTGGTTGTAAATACTTCTGAAGTATGTCCGATAAATCCTTGTGTTACCTGAATATCTACTTCTTTAAAAACCGGAATGAATTTTTCCTGAATGGCTTTCTCTGTAATTGCCCAATCAACTGCCCCTTCACGGTATAAATTACTCGTACGAATCAATTTTCTGGCATCTGCCCAGGCAACTGAGTGACCTTCTTCTTTCAAAAATGCTGTTACAATCACTGTTGAAATTACTTCACCTAAAGAAACAATCTGATCGTATTCAAAATCAAAATTATCGGAAACCGGCTGATCGAATCTGTTTTTTAAATTTTCAAATAAATTTTCAACCTCGGTATAAATGGCATAATGTTTTTCTTCAAATAATTCACTCAATATTTTCAGGTGAAATTGAAGTCTCTCTTCTACTAATTCGTTGTATTTACGCTTGTCTTTGTCCCATAAAGCTTTTACGATTTTTTCCATTTCGTTGGTTGTTTTACCCATCGCTGAAATGATAACCGTTCTTTTCTCTCCTCCAAATAGTGATAGTATTTTCGATACATTTTTCACCGCCGCTCCATCTTTTACTGAAGCTCCACCAAATTTAAAAACTTTCATGACGTAATTTTAGAGCACAAAAATAGAAATAAAATGCATTGAACAAAAGTGAATTTGTTGATTTTTTAAATAATTAACGTATTTTTTAACAAAGAGTTAAAAATAAGATTAGCTGAGCTTATCTGCCAAGATTCGCATTTCGATTACAGGTGATATTTTTTCATACAAAATATTGTATACTGCCTGAACGATGGGAAGTTCAACCTGGAATTTTTTATTAATTTCTATCAAACATTTCGTCGCGTAGTATCCTTCGGCGATCATATCCATCTCTAACTGAGCAGTTTTCACCGAATATCCTTTTCCAATCATAAAACCGAAGGTTCTATTTCTTGAAAATTTGGAATAAGCAGTTACTAATAAATCACCCAGATAAGCACTGGATTTTACATCTCTGTGAATTGGATTGACTACATCGATAAAATTCTCAATTTCCTGAATCGCGTTCGAAATCAAAACTGATTGAAAGTTATCTCCATATCCCAAACCTGCACAAATTCCAGAAGCCAGAGCATAGATATTTTTCAATACTGCCGAAAATTCTGTCCCAAAAAGGTCATCAGAAACAGTTGTTTTAATATAACGGCAAGCCAGCAAATCGGCCAATTGAGCTGCATTTTTTTCGCTCTGACAAGCTATAGTCAGGTAAGACAACCTTTCTAAAGCTACTTCCTCCGCGTGACAAGGTCCGCATATAATACCTATATTGTTGTATGGTGTACGAAAAGTCTTGTGTATGTATCGTGCTGGGATAGCATTGTACTCAGGTATAATACCTTTTACAGCAGAAAAAACGATTTTATCTTTCAACAATTCATTCGGAAAACCTTCAAAGACTTTCATCAAGAAAGCAGAAGGTGTAGCAATGATAACAACATCTGCATTTCTGATCGTTTCTACCAAATCAGAACTTACCTTTACTTTACTCAGATCAAATTCTACGGATTGAAGATAGTTGGGATTGTGCTTGTAATCAAGAATGTGCTGAACAGCTTCTTCATTTCGCATCCACCAGTAAACTGAAGAAATATTACTGCACAGAATTTTTACAAGGGCAGTTGCCCAACTTCCACCACCGATTACAGCAATATTATTCTTGTTTTCCATTTGATGCTCGGCAAAAGTAGATAAATATTTCTAATAACTTACACGACTGACTTCGGTGAATCGCTAACTTTTTGTTAAATTTTAGATAGAAAAATCAGAAATGAATCTTGTACTTAATTCTTTAGTATATCTATTTATTAGACACACGCCAATTCAACATAGAAAGTTGTTCCAACATTCAGAGTAGATTCGAACCAGATTTTCCCACGGTGATTTTCGATAATTTGTTTCACTATTGCCAATCCTAATCCAGTACCGGTGCTTTTTGTGGTAAAATAAGGAACAAAGATTTTTGAATGTCTATCCTCTGGAATTCCTACTCCATTGTCTCGGAACTTCATCAGATATTTATTATCCTTCTGTGTGATTTCAATTGAAATTTCTCCGATTGCTTGGTGACTTACCGATTGAATGGCATTTTTGATCAGATTATTGAAAACACGAAGCATCAAATCTTTGTCGGCCATGACTTCACATTTCTTTAAATCAGTGATGATTGACAAATTACACTTTCCTTCTTCTTTGAAAACTTCAACAACATTTTCTAATAATGGCAACAAATCCAGTCGAGTTTCATTGGGTAGAGGCATTTTGGCAAAGCTCGAAAATTCGTTTGCTATTTTTGCAAGTGCATCGATTTGTTCAACAATTGAATTTGTCACCTTCTCTAATTTTGCAGCTGAATTCGGATCATTAGGATCATAAACACGCTGCAATTGCTGTACACTCAATTTCATCGGCGTCAGAGGATTTTTAATCTCATGTGCAACCTGCTTCGCCATTTCTCTCCAAGCAGATTCCCGCTCACTCTGAGCAAGCTGCTGAGCAGCATATTCCAACTCGACTAATTTCTGATTGTAATCTTTCACCAATGCACCGATCTCGTCTTGCTTGTCGTATAGAATTTGCTGATTTTGTTTTCCGAATTTAATCGTAGAAAAACTTTCGTGTATGATACGCAAAGGCGCTGTCACCCAACTGGAAACAAAAATCGCGATGACGATAGAAATCGCTAGTAATAACATGAAAACATTGATGATAGCCACCAAAAATTGTTGGATTTGATTTTCAAATTCCTTTTGCTGACCAAAATGCTGCAAATTGAGATAACCCAACAAGGTGCCTTCGTTGCTGTAAAATGGCGTATAAGCTGAAGAATAATTTAATTTTCCGATGCTTTCCTGATGGATGTATTCGCTCTTATCTCTAATGTCCATTTGGAAAAACGCATTAGGATTCATCTGTTCACTCAATAATCCGATATTGAAAACTTTCGGCCGGGAAGCAGCCAACAGAAATCCTTTGTGATCGTATAAATTAATATCCGTAACAAATACCTGAGCGAATTTCTGAAGCAAAAATTCCATATAATTCCCATTTTCCTGAACACTCAAATGACCTTCTTTTCCTAATTTATCTTGCAGTTCTGATTTTACAGAATTCAATTTTTCCCGAATTAAATCATTGGTGTGCTCGGTATATTGGTTACCGACGAAAATTCCACTTCCCCAACCAAAAGCCAAAAGTGAAAGAAATACAAGGCTGACCAATACCATTTGTATTTTCAGAGCCAGTGTGAAACCACTTGGAAATAAGGCTTTTGTGTTGAAACGATACAATACCGGTAAAATCAATAATCCGTAAAAGGTAAACAAGTAGGAAAAGGAAGTGATTAACTCAATGAACGTAAAGTTTTTGGATGAAAGTACGACGACATCTTTGTCCGTTTTTTGAAGAATGAAATGATTGAAACCATCGCTGTCATAATAACCTGTTTTAATTGGTTTCCAGTGGTTTAATGCTAAATCTGAGGATGGGTAATTGAACTTTCCATACTTCGTCACCAAATGGGAATTGTAATATTTGGCAATGGAGTAGTTTTGAAGCGGCTCGAACACTTTGGCTTTAGTTGAAATCAATAAACGAGGAAATCCAATTTCTTCAGGAATCTTCTTGGATTTTAGTGTGCACATCAAAATGATTTCGATAGAATCTTTGGTGTACAATGGCTGACGAATAATATAACTGTATTGTCCGGTGTAATCGTTGATGAAAAAAATAGTGCTGTCGATTTCGGATGCAGAGCCATGCTTTTCAATGATTTTTTCGAGTTCGTTATAACCTGTGGTTTTATCACTTTGATGATCCACAATCGACTCATGTTCGGGATTGAAAAGATTAAACCCCATTTCGTACCGTTCCCAGAATCCATTGAAAATTCTTCTTTCTAAACCATCCTCAAAATCGGAAAGTCCCATGTGCCTAGGAGAATTGATGAACTTTCTTAAAAAGTCATCCTGTTTGATCGTTTCGACAAGATTCAAATATTCAACCTCAGTTACAATGTCTTTTTCCGTTGCGAGCTGATTAGCATACAATTCTCGTTCACTACGTTCCTTTCTTCGGTTGAATTCACCCAAATTGATCGCTACATCTAATGAAAAGAGAAAAATAAACATCAGTCCCAAACCTATTCTCTGCCGTTGATGACCGTAATAAACAGTAAGAATAACCAAAATGGAGATGAGTAAAGGAAACAAAGAGGCAAAAAACAGTTTCTGTCCAAGTGTAAGCTGATAGACGAAAAACGCAATTCCAAAAATCAGGGAAAGTACAAACAGATAACTGAATTTAAACTCATTGCGATGAAACCATCGGACAATTTCACGGAGCAGTTTGTAAAAAACATAGAACAATAAACCGACACTAGCCAGTGCAAAAACCGAATAAAAATTCAAGGAAAATAATTTTTCGATTACGAGTGGAATTGAACTGTTTTCAATCAATCCTTTGTTCAAAAAAACCAAGAAAATCCAATATGGAAAAGTTAAAATGAACAAAGAAACCACAAGAATCCGATTCCATTTTGTAAATGTTAATTCAGTCAATTTTCTACTAATGAAAAGTAGCACATAAGATATAATCAAGCAATTGACGAGGTATTCAAAAAAGTTGGGAAACCATTCATTTGTTCCATAAAGACTAGGAAGAAAAGGTTCCGTGTCATGCATAAATCCAAACCATACCAATCTCAATGATAAAAATCGAAGTAGAACTAAACCCAATGGTATCGTCCAATTCCATTTCGGTGATAATTTCTCATTGAATTGTCCCAAAGTCAATAACCATGCAACAATGGCCGTTAACAATAAAGTCATCAATAAGATGGATTCATTTCTATTTGCGGTTTGATAATCGTTTGCATTGATTGAAAAAAGATAGTTTCTATGCTTGGAATAGATTGGAAATCCATTTTCCTGTTCAAAAGTAATATAGGTGGAAAAAGGCAACTGCAATGAATTTGAAAAATCATTGATCAATTCTTTGTTTTCGTAGGAATAATCATGCTTGATCAAAAAGGAAGCGCAGACAATTTGGTGATTTACTTGCTTCATTTTTGAAAAATACCAACCGTTTTGAAGGTGAATCACACCAGAAGCCGGGAAATGAATATCGGCAAATTGAAGTATCGGCAGTTGATTTGTATTCCAGTAAACCAATGAATCATTTCGATAGATATGCAAATTGATCCCATCCCAATCATTCGTTTTTTCCCACAAATCTTCAGCTTTTTCGGCTTTTCGAATGACTTTTACCTTTTCAGCAAGATACGTATCTAATTGTTCTTCAAGATCGGAAAAATGATCTTTAAAATTCTCAATGGCAGGTTTATAATTATCTGAAAACACCTGAATATAATAGCCGAGGAACAAGAGCGAAAAAAGAAACGCTAACCCAATGCGATGATATTTTCTGATTTTTTCTTTCACTTTTTCAGCTTAAAATTACTTAGAAACTGTCTAGATTTATTTTCCAATGAGGTTAAATGTAGTGAAAAAGGGAATTAATTGTCTGTTTTAATTGCAGTGATCGGATCAAACGCATTTTTTACTACATAAGCTACTTTTTAAACGGACTATAAATGCGTATCTCCATTGAAGTTACTTTAACTATTTTTCAATTCTTTCAAGCAGAACATCCAATTCAGAAACCAAAAGTTCGAAATCTGCGTCGGCATGGGCATCATTTCGAAAAATGAAATTTGCTTCTTTCTTGTATGGAATTAGGTAACGGTCGTAACAAGGTTTCACATGATGTTCCCATTGATAAAGAATAGCTTCTCTTGTATAACCACGGGTTTCCTGATCTCTGTATAACCTTCTGTCCAACTGGGTGGAAGGATCTACTTCTATGAAAATGGAATAATCCAACAAGCTTTTGACAGATTGAAAATAGAATAAAAACAAACCTTCAACAATGATCAAGTCTGAAGGTTCAATTGTAATCAATACATTTTTTTCAGGGGGGGCATTGAAATGGTATTCTTTTACTTCGATTGGTTTTCCGGCTATCAAAGCATGTAAATCTTCTTTTATTCTTTCTTCATCGATCGCAGTCGGTAAATCAAAATTGATTTCGCCGTTTTCATCCACATGTTGTTTTTTCGCTGGTAAATAATAATTATCCATTGAAAAAATAACCGGCTTCAATTCAGCATATTCTTTAGATAAGCGTTTTAATAATGTTGTCTTCCCGGAACCACTTCCTCCACAAATCCCAATAATCATTTTTTTATAAATTCAAATTTTACACTCCCGGTATTATTCAACTGCTTGTAATTAAAATACAATCTTCTATCTGGCAGATCCACAGCTAGTTCTGATGGATGATCAGCAATTATCATTCGACTTGGATTGAACGTTACTTTATCCGAAATCGGTGTGACAACCGTTTGCTTACTTTTCTCGAAAGGCATGAAGACGATAGAACCGTTTGTTCCCTGCTCCCATTTAACGCCTAATCCTTCATTCAGTGGATAAACGCCCAACTTAACCTGACCTTTTGCTTTCCCGGTGATTTCAATAGCATAGGATGAAAATGGCTCCCACTTTCCTTCTCCCCATTTGAATGATTTCAATTCTCTTTTTCCATTTTGAGTCACAATTCCCGTGATGTAAAACTTTCCATTGATGGAGGAAAGAACTGAAGATTCAATATCATTTTTTGTTGACAAGAAATTTTTACCGATTGTGCCAAAACCTTTATTTTCAACTGATTCAAACGGTAATTCTGCGTCCGGTAAAAATGTAGATTGTTTGAGTTCTGCTTTGGAATTAAATTCCTTGATTGCCCACCCTTTTTGTTTGGTCTGTTTTTCACGGTTTGCAAAATAAATTTGTTCCCCATTAAAGCCAACATACTTCCAGTGTCCAAAATAATCGTCTTTCAAAGCATCTTCAGGTGTGTCTCCAATGATTGTTACATAATTTATTAGGTTGTGATGAGTCATGAAGACGGCTATTTCCGTGTATTTTCTTTCCTTGGCGTTGTGGTAACGGAAGATATGAACCAACGCTTTGTCCGTGGTTACCACATCCATTAATTTCATTTCATTGAAATCGAAATCACCTAACTTCTTGAAGACTGTCGATAAAGTAGAAAAAGAAGATTTTACACTCCCGGCAGAACTCAACTGACTGAAAAAATATTTCCCATCGATCAATTCCAGGTTGTCTATAAAATAAACGTAACGTGCATTTTCACTGGAAATATAATATACATCTTTACCCTGTGCACTAAAACTTTGATTCCAGGTACTGGTCTGAAGTGTACTTACCAAAGTCATGTTGATTTTTCGTTTTAACCCGGCCGGATCTCTATTCATCAAAATAGCACCAAACCCCTTCCATTCAATAACATCGTAAAACGGGTATACTTCTTTTGGGATTTCAAACGATTGGCAATTACCAAAATTAGCACTGATCAGCAGTAAAAGAGTTAGCAGAGATGACCTCATAGTTTCGGGTTTACGTGAACAAAAGTGCTCAAAATTAAGGGTTATTATTGAAATAATACCAAGGTCTTATGAACTATTCCCACTAAACGGGTTTAGGGTTGATGACTGAAAAATACGCTTCGAAAATATTTCTTATTTACAACACTTTATCGATGTACTCAAATTTCACATTACTCTTACTGTTCAATTGAATATAGGAAAAGAAAATCTTTTTTCCTCCGATCATATATCCGAAATCCTGTTTTTTTTCCTTCAGAAACATTCGACTCGGATTGTAAAGAATTTTATCATTATAGAGCGTTACAGACGTTCCTGATTTGAGGTCAAAGGGCATGAATATCGCCGTAAAGAATGAATTTTGTTCCAATTTTATACCTAAACCTTCATTGAGGGGAAAGATTCCAATTGGAGTAAATGGTTTTGGTTTTGTAACAGGTTTCAATGGAAATGAATAGTAATTTTCCCATTTATTATCTTTCAGCTTTAGTGTCTTTAATTCCCGGATTCCATTCGTAGTGAGAATACCTGTTAGGAAAAAATTCCCATTTACATGGGTCAGTACATTCGGTTCGGGTTTTGTTTTAACATTTAAATAATTTCTTCCTGACAAACCAAATCCCTTGTCGTCTATGGGCTCATATTTCAGATCTGAATTGATCACAAAGTTTGAAGAAATGAGTTCAGCCTTTGGCGTATATCCTGAAACCAGCCATCCTTTTTTTAATTCTTTGTTGTAACCCCTTACAGCAAAATAAATTTTATCACCCGAACTGCCAATGTATTTCCAATGTCCCATGTATTCATCTCTCAATTGATCTTCCTTAACTTCACCTAAAATACAAGCATAGGAAATCATATTATTATGGGTCATGAAAACACCCAATTCAAAATATTTTTTGTCTCTTTCGTGATAATATCGGAAAATATGAACCAATGCTTTTTCAGTCATAACAACATCCACCAATTCCAATTTATCAATTTTAAGATCTGCGATATTTTTAAAAACCATTCCAAAAATATGCGTTAAAACAGATGATGAAGTTTTTACAATTCCGTTGGAACATGCCTGAGTGAAAAAATACTTTCCGTCTTCAGGAATCAAATTATCCATAAAATAGACATAGTCACTGTTTTCACCTGTGAGGTAATAATATTGCTTTCCTTTGGGATTAAAGCTTTGATTCCAAGTCGCTTTGTTTTGTCCTCCGACCAGTGTAATATTGATTTTTTTCAACTTTTCTGTCGGATCTTTGCTGATCAACAAAGCACCCTTTCCTTTCCACTCCACAATTTCATAAAAAGGAAATTCTTCTTTCGGGATTTCAAAAGATTGACCATAAGAGAATACTCCAAACAAAAGAAGATGAAAAAATAGTAAGTTTTTCATTAATAGTTTTAGAAGAGGTTTATCGTTTTAGCCCGCAGGTCACTAATATAGGAAAAGTTCTTTATCGATGTTAAATAAGCATCTATTTTTTTGAAAATGTAACACAACGCCAATTCTTACGTTTCATTCTATAAAATGTCTCTCCAAATAATTTAGTCATGAAACTTTACTCCATATTAATAGCAACATTGATCGGTCATTCGATCTTTGGACAATCAGAAGAAACTAAGGTTGAACACAGTACGGTTATGGAAGTTGTGATTTCTCCAAATCCAGCAACAGATAAATGTTTGATTCAAGGTTCTGAAGGTGCCGTTTGTACCGTTTACAGTGCTTCGGGCACGTATATCGGCAAGTGGGAATTCGATCAATCGAACACCGTTTTGCTCACTGATCTACCAGTTGGTGTTTACCAAGCTGTAATAGAAAAAAAGGGCTCCAGAGTTGTAAAAAGAATCGTGATTATTTAATGAATTTTCTATTGCCATTGATTTATAATCAACTAAATAGGTTTATATCACAGAATAATAACACGCTTTTTACGAATTATATAAATCCTACTTTCTATCTTTAGGCTTATGAACCGAAAAGAATGACAACTGATTGGATAAATACGGACGATTACACGGTTTCACAACTGGTTTGGAACGGTGTTGGTTGTTTCTTCTGGTTGATTACTTATGCTGTAATCCTTCGCAATAGTTTTAAGAAAAAATTTGTCGAAATGCCGTTCATGATTGCAGCCGGAAATATCTCCTGGGAATTTGTCTGGAGTTTTTGCTTTCATCCCAACACAGGAAAGTTTTATATGATCGGTTATCAAGCCAGTTTTTTTCTCGATGTTTTCATTTTCGCACTGATTCTTCGTTACGGTGCGAAACAAATTGACATCCCTATTTTAAAGAAACACTTCCGTATACTGATGATAGGACTGCTGTTCATCTGGATTCCTTTGAATTATTTCTTTGTTGATCAAGGATTTGACACAGCTATCGGAGCAAATTCCGGCTACATCCTGAATTTAATCATTTCGTTATTGTATCCAATCCTATATTGGAGATCAGATCCTTCGAATTTCTCCAAGGTCGTTTCCTGGTGTCGCTTTTTGGGAACTGGATTCATCACTGTCTCCATGTTTTTGATTTATCCGGCTAATCACCTTGTTCAAGTACTTGGAATAGCTTGTTTTGTGATTGATTTGAGCTTTACGATATACCTTCATACCAGTAGTAAAAATAAAACTCTTCAGGCATGAATTCATTGGAACAAATAAAAAGACGGGAAAGTGAAACGATCATCAAAACCATTCATCGGTTTTCGATCACAACCTTTATTTTTTCAGCAATTTCATCTTCGGTTTACTTTCTTTTTGACCTGCTTTATCCGGCTGTTCTGGTGTTTTTGATCGGCTGTCTTTTTCTGGTTGTCGCGTATCTAAATAAAATGGGAAATCACATCGTTGCCCGAATCATAGCCATTGTGACTTCCAATCTAGGTGTCTTATTTTTTGCTCCCTACATCGGTTTTGAAGCTGGTATTTATCTGTACATTTTTACCGCTCCCCAGCTCATATTTCTCCTCTTCAAGCGGAGTCAAAAAAAGCTGATCTACTTTTGCATGAGTTTGAATTTCATCACTTGTTTTGCCATCTATTTCATCAACCGCTATTCTTTAATAGAAAGTATAGATCTCGAATCTGATAAAATTCAAATGCTCTATGGTGTGAACTTCGTGTTCAGTCTGGTTTTTAGCTTTATTCTGGTAGCAATTTTCGCTAAAAACAACGATTTGTACATTGATATGCTGGTTGACGCTAATCAATCACTCGAAAATCAACAAGAAATTCTTATGATTGAGATAGCTGAAAAAGACAACATGAACATTGAACTCGAGAAATCGGTTAAAGAGAAGGAGGTTTTACTTTCCGAAGTGCATCATAGAGTAAAAAATAATCTGGCATTTATTTCCAGTTTATTGGAACTTGAAAATATGTTCACCAAAGAAAAGTCTGTTGCCGATGTATTGAAGGATTCGAAGAACAGGATAAAATCAATTGCTCTATTGCATGAAAAGTTATATCAGCACCAAAATTTTGATAAAATTGACATTAAAAATTACATCAAGGAATTGATCGATTACATTGAATTGGCTTATTCGAATTCTGGTAAAGAAGTTCAAATCGTTTCACAGATAGATCCTGTCTTTCTCGAAATGGATTTTGCGATGCCGTTTTCTTTGCTGGTCAATGAGCTGATTACCAATTCCTATAAACACGCTTTTTCGGAACGAAATGATGGCATAATAAATTTACGCCTCGTCAATGCCAATGGCCGACTTTCGTTTGACTATTCGGACAATGGTGTTGGGTATGATCCGGAAGATTCGGTAAACAGTGACTCGATTGGAATGAATTTGATCAGCACATTTATTGAACAAATGGAAGGAACTTGGGTAGATCATTCACAGATAGGTCGTGGTTGTAAGATGAATGTCGAGATAAATATTGAACTGGAATGACAGAACCAAAAAAAATATTGATTGTTGAGGACGATTTAATTCTGTCTATGCTGAACAACCGGTTTGTCAAATTACTTGGACATTCGGTAGTGAAGTCGGTAAAAAGCGGTGAAGAAGCAGTTAACTTTGCGACTGAAAATACGATTGATCTGATCTTAATGGATGTCCGCCTCAAAGGAAAAATGGATGGGATTGAGGCGATGACGGAAATCAACAAAGTAAAGGAAGTTCCAGTTATCTATATCACCGGCAATTCGGATGTAGAAACAAAAAAACGAGCTGAAGCAACGAACATGATGGCTTTTTGTGTCAAACCGTTAAGCTATGAAGAACTGGAATTAATTATCGGGCGGGTAAATCAATAAACCTAAAAGTTAAAATTCACACGTGAACCATTTTCATCAACAATAAAATCGACTTCTTTTCCGAATACCAGCGCTTGATTATCATCCATGTGACCGGCAGGAAAATCAAAAGCAATGGGGATTTTTCGATACTGAAAATGATCCTGAATAATTTCCTGATACGATTTTCCAAAAGGAATTGCCGTGTCTTTCATGTCCGTCATTCCACCAACTACCAATCCTGAAATAACATACAGAATTCCGGCTTTCGAAAAGGCATAAAACATGCGATCCAGATGATACAATTGTTCGGACAAATCTTCTATGAATAAAATGCAACCTGTATAATCGATTTGATCATCTGTGCCAATGAGACTGTATAAAATCGAAAGATTTCCACCTACAATCGCACCTTTTGCTCTTCCTTTTTTATTGTTTGGATTCGGTCCCGCTTGAATCGAATAAGATCTATTTTCCAAGGCAGCCAGTAAAGTAGAAAGCGACGCATCAGAATTGGCTGCGAAGTTCAAAGGCATCGTTGCATGTATACTTTCCAGTCCGAATCGCTGCATGCGTTGATGAAAAACAGTTACATCACTGAAACCAATCAAAAATTTAGGATCCCGAATCATAGCCGCCCATTGAAGTTCATCCACAATTCGCACGCAACCATATCCTCCACGTGCACACAAGATCGCTTTCACTTCCGGATTATCGATTCCTTTTTGAAAATCGAGCCTTCTTTCATCATCGGTTCCTGAAAAATAATTGTAAGTTCCCAAACAATGCTCACTGATCTGAACGCGGTATCCCTGTTTCTCAAAAAAATCTTTTGCAAATGCCACACATTCCGCTTCAATTGCTTTAGCAGGAGCTGTAATGTAGATCAAATCTCCTTTTTGGAGTGCAGGAATTTTGGTATTCATAGGGTTGTAAAAATATGAAAAATCCCGGATTATTGAACCATATAAGGCATATAAGATAATGTTG
>CAIUKX010000533.1 GCA_903899795.1 uncultured Flavobacteriales bacterium | reverse complement strand
TTCATATCATCAACGGACATATCCTTGGTCCAAAGATCAATTTTCATTGTGTTATTTTCTTTTGGATCCCAGAGTGAAAGCATCATTGCTTTGGCTTCAGCGTTTTCAATATTTCCATCTGAAGCAGTCCATTTCATACCAACTGGCAGATTATGTTCGTTTAATCCAACAGTGATTGAAATTTCCGAGGTTTTAATGATTTTATCGTCCATGTTTAATCTTTGATTTCGTATTCTTGTAAAATGTTGTTATAAGGTACTTTTAGAAGTTCCTTTAAAGTAATGTTATTTTTTGCCATATAATTTTGGACCATTCTCCAGCCGATGAATTGGCCGAAACGATCAGGACTTTTTTCTGACAAACCTATTGTAAAAGGAGCCTCACTAAGTAGATTTGCTCTATCCAATTCATTTATTTTGAAAAGAAGTTTTTCATTGACAAGGTATTTCCAAAAAGCTAATTCATTTTCCAAAGCCCATTTGTAATCTTCAGCGGAATAACGAATGATTTTGTGTTTTTCCATTCCAGGAAAAGCAGCTTCGGTTAAATAAATTATTTTGCCATAGCGAATGATGTTTTCAGCTAAATTTCCTTCATTTTCAGTTGAATAATGAGTCATAATCCAAGAGCAGAGTGCATCTCTTTCCAAATAATCACTATTCATTCCTTCTTTTATCCAATCGTAAAAAGGTTCAGAAGGTAGTTCTTTAATGACATCTGTCTGTTTCCCCAAATATCTCTCTAAACCAATACCAATTTCTTTTTCAGTACTAAAAGCATTTGATTGAAACAGGGAATTCATAAAAACAATTGTTGTAGGTATTTTACCTTCTGGAAAATGATATTTGAGATGTTTGAAGCCTTCAATGATATTTTCTTTATAGCTGGATAGATTCTTGAATTTTTGGCTGATTCGCTTTTCGATACGAGAAATTGCTTTATCGTGGATAAATTGTGAAATGCTATTTACAAAAGCAGTGTCGGAAATTTTTCCTATACGAAGGCAATAACCAAGTTGATAATCATAGATTTCAGGAATAAGATTTTGAAGATTATGATGGTTTTCAATGAGTTGATTTTCATTGGAATGAATAAGGATAGAGTCCAAATTAATAGACTCTATTTTTAATGAAATATTCGAAACGTTAACATCAAGAGGGTCATTTGCACAGGAAGTTAACAATGCGGAAAATACCCCAAATTGTAAAATGCTTTTAAGAGTCATTATTATTCTTTAATATTGCACTCAAAAGTAGTCAAATGAACTGAATTTGATGAAAAAAATATTAATTTAGAAGCAAACAAACAGATAATGAAAAAGATATTATTTACAATATTTTCAATAGGAATTCTATTTACATCTTATTCTCAAGATGCTGCGAATAGAAAAATTCAAGCAGGTATTGTAGTAGGTTATGGTTTGAATTTCACAAGTCCGGTCACAAAGTTAATTTCAAGAAATGGGGTCGGTACTGACTTTACATTTGGAATGAATATAAACTATAGCTTTTCATCGACTTTGGGTTTGAATACAGGAATTGAGTTGGATTTTGAATCGTTTAAATACAAAGCCAGCGGTGCAAACAGTTTATATTATTACTACAATGATTCGGAAATTTTAACGAAAAGTCAATACACTAGCAGTGACGGAACTTTTACGCAACCTGGCAGCAACAAATTGTACCAAGTGACTTCCCGAAAAGAGAAACCGATTTACGTGACCATACCAACAATGATGTTATTCAGAACAAAATTCATCGGTTATTTCCGTTATTTCGGAAAATTCGGGGTTCGTAATAGTTTTTTATTAGGCAGTACTATTTTTGATCAGGGTACTTCCACTGATTTAAGTACAACACCTCCGGCGTCAACTGTAATGGCTAATAGTCAGATGAAGACGTCAGTGAGAGACTTGTCTTTGTATAAAGGTGCTGTAGGATTGGCAGGTGGAGTTGAATGGAATTTTTCA
>CAIUKX010000532.1 GCA_903899795.1 uncultured Flavobacteriales bacterium | reverse complement strand
GTGTTGAATCATCTGTATAATAAGTTGTATCTGTTGGAAGTGCATATTTCGAACGACTGGCAGTAGACGAAATCAAGCCATAATTATAATAGTTGTAATTCGCGCCAATTTTGGTTTGTTTACGTTTACCGATTTTTTCGGTGTAATAAATACCACCGCTGAATGTTTTAGGTACACCTGCTGCTTTTGCAGTATTGGTAGGCATTCCACTTCCTCCACCGTTTGGACCTGATGAAGTTCCATTGTCGAGACCAAATTTGTTCATATCTGCTCTGCTGACATTCGTTCTTGGAGTAGTTGAACCGAGAGCAAACGCTGATATTTTTCGTGCTCCACTGAATTTATTAAGCAATAATTCACCCTCGTGGTATTTTCTAAAATCACTGGCCATGGAAGTTTTACCAAAGTACCCTCTCTTAGCATCCTCTTTTAAGCGTAAATCCATTACCTGAATGGTTGCATCTTCTCCATCGGAGGCTGTTTCACTTTTCTTTTCGTATACTTTTACCGTTTCAATTCCTTTTGCAGCCAGATTTTTTGTAGCAATAGTCGGGTCACTTCCAAAGAATTCATCACCGTCTACTAATACTTGATTAATTGATTTTCCCTGTGAAGTAATGTTTCCGTCTTTGTCGACCTTTACTCCCGGAAGTTTCTTTAATAAATCTTCAACTACAGCGTTTTCGGCAACTTTAAAAGAATCTGCGACATAGATTAGTGTGTCACCTTTGTAGTAAATAGGACTTTTATTTGCATAAATAACGACATCGTTTAATTCTTTCACATCATTTTTCATGATAATGCTGGAAATATCAATTTGAGAATTGCTACTGTTTCCAACGATGTAAAATACTTTGTTATCGTATCGGGGATATGAAATGATCAAAGAAAAAGTATCTACCGGAAAGCCAGTCAGAGTAAAGTTTCCATTTGCATCTGTTCGCGAAAAACCAAGAAGCAATGAATCTTTCATTCGAACAGCCATTGCTAATGCTTTATCCAAAGGTTTATATCCGGTTGAATCATAAACAGCTCCGGTTATTTTCATTTCTTGGGAAGAACCTAAAAATGGAAAGCAAAAAAGAAAAATGAAAAATACGAATGCGGGGAGAAATTTTGACATATAGCTTTTAGTACGGTAATTTTTACGCAAGTATAATAAGTCTCGATCGAATCCTTATAAAAAATACGGATTACTGGTGGAATTACTATGTAGATGGTTTAAAAAAGCGGATCAGGACTTTATAAAAATAACAAAACAGGTGTACACATCATAGACATAAGTACTGGTAAAAATACGATGACCGAAGAGGGGAAGTTAGAGATTTATCAAGGTTTGTTAAAAGCAAAGCAAGAGAACATTGATAGATTAAAGCATACTTTACCTGGTATGGAGAAGTATTTAAGACTAGGCAACTGGTTAGGTGTAGCACCACGTGGTTACGACCAATATGGACCGAAGGTAAAAGATATTAGGTTTTATAGCCCAGCTCAAAAGATTGAAATTAACAAAGAGGGAGAGTTATTCAAGAAAGCTTGGCAGTGGAAACTACAAGGTGAGAAAGACCATATTATAATGGCGAAATTATTTGATTTAGGATTAGTTATCAAAAAACAAGCATTGAGTGATATGTGGCGAAATCCATTCTATGCTGGATTGGTAGCACATAAATTGTTAGATGGTGATGTTGTAAAAGGTAATTGGGAGCCAATCGTTAAACCAAATGATTATATGATGGTACAAGAAATCCTTAAAGTGAATAATGCTGGCTATAAGCAAGACAAGGCAAATCCAAACAGACCGTTGACTGGTTTTGTTAGGTGTGCAGGTTGTGGTAATAAGTTAACTGGATATGAAGTTAAGGCTAAAGGATTACATTATTATAAATGCCAAGGTTGTGTGAAGGGTAGTATTAATGCACACACAAATACCAAGTCAAAAGATTTAGGAGCAGATGATTTATTCCAAGGTTTATTGAGCAGTTTAGAGCCATCAGACAGAGTTGTAGATATATTTAAACAACAACTTCGATTGTCATACGAAACGCTTTCTGGTGAGACTAAATCGGAGAATGAAGTAATCAATGAACAATTGAAAAAATTGGCTACAGAATTAAAAGAGCTAAAGGTTAGAAATGCAAAAGGTTTAAT
>CAIUKX010000531.1 GCA_903899795.1 uncultured Flavobacteriales bacterium | reverse complement strand
TGAAATCAAAGGAAATCTCCTTACACTTTTAATGGCAGGAGAAGATACAACAGCACATACCTTGACCTGGATTATTTATTACCTGATTCAGCATCCTGAAATTCAAGAAAAATTAAAGGAAGAAGCCGATCAAATACTAGGTTCGGATTCCTATTTAAAAGAGTATGCTCAACATGCAAATTTCACTTATACTGAAGCTGTAATCAATGAAGTGATGCGATTAAAACCTGTGGCTCCTATTATTTTGATTGATCCAACCCAGGATATTGAAATCGGTGGTTATCAATTCAAAAAAGGAAGTAAAATTGTAACAATAACTCGTAAAGGTGCAGTGAGTAATGATTATTTCACCAACGGAAAAGAATTTAATCCTGAAAGATGGATGAAACAATCGGAATCCAAATGTCCTGTTCACAACATCGATGCTTATATGCCTTTCGGTGCAGGTCCACGTTTTTGTCCTGGAAAAAATCTAGCGATCCTTGAAATGAAGATGGTTCTCTCTACGTTGACAAAAAACTTTATTCTTGAAAAAGCAACTCCTACAACTGAAATCAAAGAAATTATGGCTTTTACTATGATGGCGAGTGAGTATAAGATTCGATTGAAAAAGAGACCATGATGATCTTGAATGTTTGATGTTTTTAATCGTATGAAGAACAATTTATTTTAATTCCAGCATCAAAAATCAAACATCAAACTAGGCACTGAGTGCTTTGCCCTGTTTGTTTTGTTCTTCTAATGTCCAGCTATCTGTTGCGTTGGTTGCCAGCCACATTCTTCCTGAACTCCTGTAAACCTGAGCCATCAATTTGTAATCTGTATTGAATTTTCGTTCCAAATCTGAAACTGTTGTATCCGGTGTAATTACTATATCATCCTCACCATCAGCAATGAGAAATTCTCCCAGCGTTCTATTAGATGCTTCGAGTATTTTCCATTGTGCAACACCCGTCGCCCTGCTGGTAGCAGTATAAAAATTAATTTTCAAATAAGGAAAAAGTCGATTAAACTCCTGCTGAACAGAAAATAGTGTATAGCTATCATCAACAATTAAATTCATTTCTTGATTATTTGTCTTGAATATTTGTTTGCTGAGCCCCCAATTATGTTGGGAATCAATAAAACAAAAGTATTCTTTTTATCTCAGGGTGATAATGACTGAAATAAATAAACTACATGATTTTAATCATGTTTTACCCTTTTAATACAAGTTTTTCCTTCGGAAAAGAATCAATTTCGCATTCCAACCAAACCATCGTAATTCAAAATCGTGATGGATCCGCGCTCGATGGAGATCAACCCTTCTTCTTTGAAATCACTCAATGTTCGGATGGTTGTTTCTGTCGCTGTTCCAGCCAGATTTGCCAAGTCTTCCCGCGAAATACTGATTGTAAATTCACTTTCACCTTCTTTTTTATAACGATTGGAAAGTGTAGATAAAGCTTCTGCTACTCGTTTACGAACAGAATTATAGGCCAATTTGATCAATTGTTCTTCCTTTTCTTTCAGGTTGTTGGACATCATTTTGATGAACTTTCTGGACACATCCGCATTTTTGTATAGAAGTCCAAAAAAATCTTCTTTGGGAATCAAACAAACCGTTGAATCTTCCAAAGCCATTGCCGAATCGGTGTATTTATTATCTTCTAGCAACGCAGGATATCCAAAGAAATCACCTTCTTTATATAATTCGGTGATGAATTCTTTTCCCTGATCGTTTGTGCGGTAGGTTTTTATTTTTCCTTTCGACAAGAAATAGATTCCTTTTGGATAATTCCCTTCCGAATAAATGATTTCTTTCTTGCGGCAAATTCTTGTATCCACATCCTCTTTTGTGGAAATTTCCTGTAGCAAATTCAAGCCTTTTGCATCAGAAAGAAAGTTGCTCAGTCCGTTCATATCTTTCGAAAAATCACGACTTAAAATCTCTGTTTTTTTCAAACGAGCCTCAATCGCGTTCATCAATTCTATATCATCGAAAGGTTTTGTAATGTAGTCATCCGCCCCCATTTCCATTCCTTTTCGAAAATCGCTTCTTTCTGCTTTTGCAGTCATGAAAATAAAAGGTATTCCTGCCGTTTCATCGTTTTTAGCCAGCAAATGAAGAACTCCGTATCCATCTAAAACCGGCATCATGATATCGCAAATGATCAAATCAGGTTTATCCTGCAAAGCAAGGTTTACACCTTCTTTACCGTTTTCAGCAGTAATGACTTTGTAATTAGCCAATTCCAGAATCTCAGCTGTATTCTCTCTAATATCCTGGTTATCTTCGATTAAAAGTATTTTTTTCATGTTCAATTCATTTGTGTTTTGAATACATCAATTGGATGCAATGGACGATTGAGGAAACGAAAGTGTAAAAGTTGTACCTACATTTTCAACGCTGGTAAAGCTAATCTTTCCTTTCATCAATTCTGCGTAATTTTCAATTATATTAAGCCCTAATCCGGTTCCTTGGATATTTGCTGCATTTTTCGCTCTGTAAAAGCGTTGAAACAAGTGCTTCTGATCGCTTTCAGAAATCCCTATCCCCTGATCTTCAACTGAAAACAAAATCATCTTTTCTTTTCGCTGGGTTCGTATTGTGATTTGACTTCCTTCTTTCGAAAATTTAGTTGCATTGGAAATCAAATTGAAAAGAATATGCTGTAGAATCTTCTTATCCAATCGAACAGTATCTTCTCCGTCGTGGATATAAACCATTTTCTGATCCTGTTTACAGAGATTCTCCGTATCTGAAATGATTCCTTTTAGAAATTCCTGAACAGAAAAAGTTTCCATCAATACTTCCACCTTTCCTTCTTCGAGTTTACTTACAGATAAGAAATCGTTCAAAATATCGGTCAGGTTATTAATGGATGACTTTATTTTACCAATGTGCCTGTTTTGCTTCTCTGTATCGTTTTGATCACCATAGGTTTTCACCAGTGACAAAGATGACATGATGGTTGCTAAGGGTGTTCTGAATTCATGTGATGCCATCGATACGAAGCGTGACTTCAATTCATTCAATTCTTTTTCTTTTTCAAGCGCTAAGTTCAGTTCATTTTTGGTTTTTTCCAGTTCCGAAATTGCTTCACGTAAGATCAATGTTCTATTCCCTACTTGCTTTTCCAAATCAGCTGAATAGTTTTTCATTTTTTCTTCAGCCAGTCGTCTTACGGTGATGTCCAAAATAAAAGCGATCACGAATTTACCTTCCTCTGATGTAAAGGGACTCAGACTAATTTCTACTGGAAATTCTGTACCGTCTTTTTTAGCTCCGTACAGCCCAATTCCAACTCCCATTGATCTAGGATGTGGATTTTCATTGTAATGATCGCGGTGGTGATGGTGTTTGTCGGCAAATCGTTTTGGAATTAAAGCTTCAATCTGCTGATCTAGAAGTTCACCGTTTTGATAGCCAAACAACTTCTCAGCACTCGGATTGATTCGGATTATTTTGCCGCGCTCATCTATCAACAAAATTCCTTCTGTTGCGTATTTAAAAACGGCTTCAAATCCTTGTTTACTTTCCATTTCTTCACTTCTAGATAATTCCATAACAAATCTACTAAATTTAGAACCTACAAAACTAATTTGAAGCAATTATTTAAAAAATGACCTAGGTCATCGATTTGATCGATGAGGAGCTACTTTGTATTTTTGATCCAACCCCAATGTAAAAGCCATCTCTAATTTGAAAGAGAAAGGAGCGAGTCCCATTAAATTTTTCATCGAACCTCCATGTGAATCAAATAAATATTTTTTCTCACTTGCAAATTTATATTTGGTTAGTTCATTCCAATACAAATTATTCGTAGTACAAAACAATAAGTTTTCATGCGATAAAACCTGATAATTGTACATCGCTGTAAAATGTAAATTCAATTTTCTCGAAACTGGGAAATTTAGAGTTACATAAGGACTAGCTTTCAATGTTTTTTTCTCAAACACTACCATCATATCTTTTGATATTGCTTCTCCCTGAACCATAATTGGACTTGAATTATTTGAAACGAGATCGTGATACAATTCATACTCGTAAGAAGTGTAATTGGCCTGTACTCCCACCCTAAATTTCAATAGTGCTTGTGTACCAATTTCATGAAAAGACGTGTATTTTTTGATGAGAGGAAATTCGTAACCTACACCTGTTCCCAAATCCAGATAATCGGTTCTTTTACCAGCCACATAACTAAATAAAATTGGTGTAACAACCAATCCATTCCTGTGAACTTTTTCAAATGCTACAAAAGCTCCATAGTTATTATTATACGGCTGTAAGGAAATCGGTTTATTGATATTTAAACCTGAACCAGGGTCATTAAAAATAAAATTACAGGGAGACTGACTCGCCGTTATTTGTTGATTACAAATCCCTATTTTGAAATAGTTCTGCGTTGCTGATTGACAATTTGCAAAAAATGTCATTGATACTGCTGTAAAAAAAGCGATGGTGGAAGTATGTTTCATGATTTTTCGGTTTGATTTAAAACAAACATAATTCATTTACTTACAGCCCATTTCAAACTTTTTGTTAATTAACACTTGTTTAACAGCCTCATCATTTACGATAAAAACAAGGTGATCTGCTCTATACTTTTATCTATCTTTGGATCAAAATTTACTAGAAGAATGTTCAACATGCGTGTATTCCGTTTTAATTTATCAATTCTGTTTTTCTTATTAGCCTTGAGTGGTTGTTACAAAGGAAAAAGTGTCGACTTAGTAATCCACAATGCCCGAATCCACACCATGGATGAAAACGATAATATTGCTGAGGCGATGGCCATTAAAGATGGGATAATTGTTGAAACGGGACCTGAACGTCAAATCTTGAATCGTTACAGTGCCGACCAAGAAATTGATGCTCAGGGAAAAGATATTTATCCCGGTTTTACGGATGCACACGGTCACATCATCTCTCTGGCAAAAAAGAAATTGGGGGTTGATCTCATCGGGACTCGTTCTTACGATGAATTATTGGTTCGATTGGAAAAATACCAACAGAAGAAAAATTCGAAGTTTATTGTCGGACGAGGTTGGGATCAATCGCTTTGGTCTTCTTCAGAGATGCCAACGAATGAGCGATTGAATCAACTTTTTCCAACAATTCCGGTTTGTTTGTTTCGCGTAGATGGTCATGCTGTTCTCGTCAATGATGCGCTGCTGAAGTTGGCTGAAATTACTCCTGAAACAAAGATCGATGGTGGGATCAATACGGTTGAGAATGGTACATGTACCGGCTTACTGGTGGACAATGCAATGAATACTGCCGTGGCTAAAATTCCTGCTTTTTCGAACAAGGAAATGAAGAAGGCAATCCTGGAAATTCAAAACGAACTATTCCAATACGGAATAACAGGAGTTCATGAAGCTGGTATTGAAAACGAGGAAATTTATCTTTTCAAAGATTTGGTTGATTCGAAAAAATTGAAACTGAATGTATATGCGATGTTATTACCTTCTTCGAAAAACATTGCTTTTGCAAAGAAAAACGGTGTATTTCAGGACAAAAATCTGATTATTCGCAGTTTCAAAGTTTTTGGTGACGGTGCTTTGGGTTCGAGAGGCGCATTTTTGAAACAAGCTTACACGGATATGCACGATCATTATGGTATGCTCACTACTCCTATCGATGAAATGAAACGGGTAGCCATAATTTGTGAAAGAACAGGTTATCAAATGAACTCGCATGCTATCGGAGATTCTGCCAATCGGATTATTTTAGATTTGTATAAATCCATCAATGAGGTAAACAAGGATCATCGCTGGAGAATTGAACATGCACAGGTTATCGATCCGAAGGATTTTGTGCTTTTCAGTCAATATGGTGTTTTTCCATCGGTACAACCGACACATGCTGTGAGTGATCAGCGCTGGGCTGAAGCACGTTTGGGTAAGCAACGCCTCAAAGGAGCTTATGCCTATAAAAGCTTATTGGCTCAAACCGGAATGATTGCCATTGGCACCGATTTTCCTGTTGAAAATATTGATCCTTTTCTTACGATTCATGCTGCTGTACAACGGATGGATCGTGAAAATTATCCTACTTCTGGATTTCTATTCAATGAAGCGATTTCCTTGAACGATTGTATCAGAGGTATGACCATTTGGGCAGCTTTTACTTCTTTCCAGGAACACACAAGCGGAACGTTGGAAAAAGGAAAACAGGCAACTTTTGTGATTTTTGAAAATCCTGTTGTTTCTACTTCTACCTACAAACCCAATTTTTCTTTTATGACTTATATCAATGGTGAAAAGGTGTACTCGATTGAGTGAATTGATTGACAAATTGATGAGAGATTCATGTAAAGGATGTTGGGTATTGTATGGGAAT
The DNA here is from genome assembly GCA_903899795.1 of uncultured Flavobacteriales bacterium. Lineage (GTDB taxonomy): Bacteria > Bacteroidota > Bacteroidia > Flavobacteriales_D > Crocinitomicaceae > CAIUKX01. The sequence goes on along the minus strand of CAIUKX010000531.1, from coordinate 8,133 downwards.
CATATAAGACATATAAGGGGATGATGAATGTTGGATGTTGGAGGGGTTATGATACAAAAAAGACGGAACAGTGTTCCGTCTCTACGGTTATTTTCCCGGGGTGACTTTTATTGCATCATCGTTGTAATACATAATTGTCTTGATCAATTTTCCATCTGGAGAATATTCTTTGGATAGACCGTGACGTTCATCGTATAAATAATTGGTCTCGATGTGTAATTTTCCATTCGGATGATACCATTTTACGAGCCCATGCAATTGATCGGCTTTGCTCATACCTTCGTACTCCAACACACCTTTATCGTTGTATTCTTTTGTCATTCCATGTTGTAAACTGTGGAAATAATCTTCTTCTGAAAGTATAGTCCCATTCATGTTGTATTGTATGTATTTTCCTTCTATCAATCCGTTTTCACGGGTGTGTTCGGAGGCTTTGTTTCCATTACTGAAATAGGTAACAATCATATTTTTTCCTTTGGTCAATTGGATCGGTGTGATTTCATTTCCGGTTTTATCTGTACAGGAATAGGAAACTAAAACTCCTTTGTCGTAATAACGGTTCATGATGACATTTCCGGAATAATCGTAATAGGTCGATTTTCCATGTTTTTCACTGTCCATAAAATTGGTTTCTACGGAAAGGTTTCCATTTGAGAAGTAATCTTTTACGATTCCTTGTCTGTCACCTGAAACGAAGTTGGCTTCATGGGATAATTTTCCATTCGGGTGGTATAATTTGAGTATTCCGTGTTCGGTTCCCAATAAAAATGTTACTTCTTTCTTTAGAACTCCATCTTCGGTATACCATTTCCAAACTCCGTCTTCGTCTCCATTGATGTAATTTCCTTCAACTAGGACTGATCCGTCAATATCGTACCAGGTTGATTTTCCATTGGCTAATCCGTTTTTATAGGTTCCTGAATAGCGAACATAGGTATTGGAAGGATCGTGCAGTTTTATTTCACCTTGAAATTGTCCGTATTGATCGATTTTATTTTCATTAGTATCGAGAAACAACTGTGAGACAATTTTTCCCAATTCAATTTCTTTCCAGTTGGATAATTTCTCATTGACACCATACGTTTTTTGAATTCCTTGCTGACGTCCATCGTTGTAGTAATATTCTCCTTTTAATTTTCCGTCGGAATTGTAGACGTACCAGTCTCTGTCTCTGATTCCGCCAATGTAGATTCCTTCTTCTATCAATGTGTCCAGTATATTGTACTTCAAATAAATACCATTTAATTCATCGTAACTGTAGATGGATTTGGTTTTTACGGCTCCATTGGCGAAATAGTCTGTTGCTGTGTCGGAAAGCATCCCGTTTTGATAGAAGTCTATTGATTCGATATTTCCATGGCGATCGTAGTATTTCCATTCTCCTGTGCGGATATTGTCCATGTACAATCCTTCAACCCGCAATACGCCGTTTGGATAATGTGCTTTGAAATCGATTTTCTTTCCTCGTTTGTCGCTGTGGTGAAATACTTCTCCTTTTTTATTGATGGATCTGACTTCGATCAGTTCTCCTCGTTTGAAATCCTGCTCTTCGTATTTCTTTCCGTCGTAATCATAATAGGTACAGGTTCCGTTTTGTTTTCCAGTTTCGTCTACTTCTCCGTCAAAGCTTTTAGCTCCATTGGAATAGTATTCTGTGAATTTCCCTACCTGATTTCCGTTTTTGTAATTTCTTTCTATTTCGAGGTTTCCGTTTGAATACCAAACTTTGTATACTCCATCCAATCGGTCTTCTTTGTAATTCAATTCGGATCTTTTTGCTCCGTTGGGATAGTATTCTTTTCGGACTCCTTCTATTTTATCGTTCATGAGGGTAAACTCATCAGACAGAACTCCGTTGGCATAGTATTTCTTGTATGGTCCTTGCGCAAATCCTAATACGTAGGAATAGGAATGATCGAGTTGTCCGTTTTCATGGTAATCAACGAACGCTCCGTTCTTTTTTCCTCCTGAAACGGCATATTTTTCGAATAAATCTCCGCTTCGGTAGTAATTGAAGATTGTATCTTCCAGTTCGTTGTCGCGGAATCTTCTTTTTTGATTCAACTCTCCTGAATAGTAGTATACAAATGCTTCACCGTTGGCTACTCCATTTTTATAATGTACTGAATTTTTCTTTTTCCCATTGTAGGCATTGTACCACGTCCATAAACCTTGTTCGAGATTTTCGTCGTTGTAATTTCCCATCATCCGCATGGCTCCATTGGTGAAAAAGTAATACCATGTTCCGATTGGTTTATCGTTCGCGTCGTATGTCCCACAAGCTCTGATTCCGGAACTGTTATAGCCCACTAATACGTGTTGCTTTTTCCCTTCTACCTCCAGGAATTGGTATTCTTTCTTGGTTTCCCAAATAACTTGTGCCCAATTCATGAATACGGTGATTTTGGATTTTTTTCGCTTTAATTTTTTCGCAATAACTTCTTCTGGTGTAGGTTGTAAAGTACACATTACCAACCCATCAATTTTGTTGTTTTTATATACTTCTTCGTAAAAACGCATGTAAAACTGGTTCCAGAATCCTTCGTTTTCTTTTTGGTAATGACTGGTTCTCAAAATATAGTACAGTTGATCTCCCAATGGTGTTGGAATGGAGAACTTCATTTTTTGTGCTACTGAAGATTTATCTTTGATGGATTGATTCAGTTTTTCAAAATAATCCGGTTCGTACTCCCAGTCGATATTTTTTGGTTTAGCATCAAAGGTTAAGTCTGAGATTTGCTCCATTGTATGCAGCGCTTTTTGGGCTCTTTCGGTATTGTTTTCTAATAGGATAAACGTCGTTAAACTTAAAATTGCTTCGGCATACAATCCGTCATTTGCGGCCAGCATTCCCAGGTGATAATGGTTTCCTGCAGAATTGGGGTTCAATTGGATTGCTCGTTTATAATTCTTTACTGCTTCGGTATATTTCTCTGCATTTTCATAGGTATATCCCCTGTTGGAATACAAACTTGAGTTGTATGGAAACAATTTCAAGGCTTTATCAAACACTTCGATTGCTTTATCAAACTTACGGTCTTTCTCGTAAGCTAGTCCCAATAGGTTATAGGCACGATTGTTCTTTGAGTAGGGTAAATCCATGGACAGTAATTCGACCAGTACATCTTGTGTACTTTTAAAATCTTCCTGAACGTAATAGCAATTGGCTATTTCTATTTGTGCTGCACTGTAATTTGTATCGTTGATGGAGACTTTTTCGTAGACATTGATTGCTTCTTCGTACTTTTTATCGTAGTTGAGAAACATTCCTTCGAGGAAAACTTCTGCGGCGCTTTTGTCTTCGATGTTTTTTTGGGCTGAAACATTACTTGTGAATAGTAGAAAACAAGCAATGATGGGTAGGCTGTAATAATTTTTCATGCATTCAAATTTGAGAATCGAATTTATGAAAATATTTAAAATAAAAGCTCATTTCCTAAAAAAGAATCCATTTTAGCGAGTAATGTACTGACTAGAAACTCACTAAACGTTCAGAACTCTTTTCTATTTTACGTTTTTAAACGCAATTTTACACAGGTGGCAATAAAAAATGATGAATGGTTTGGTGAAATTAAGAATCGCCTCTATCTTTGTCTTGATTTAGGTGGTTAGGTTAGGTTGATTATGAGACAGAGAGGAAACGCCCGTTTCCTCTCTGTTTTTTTTATGTCGTTTGGTTTGTGAAATTATTATTTAACTTTTCCTTTGGCTTGATCCAAAAGAAACAAGAAAAAGCAAGGATTTTTTTTAAAGACCGAAGGGAGTCAAGGTTGCGTACTTATATTGAATTTGGAACTTTGGTTATTTCATAAAAATGAGTTTTTTTTTGATCATATTCATTTTTTGGAGAGCAAGATTTTCATAACAGGCCAACAAACTTAAATTTCAATAAATCAAGAAAAGTTGTGACGTTCTTTCTCCTTGCACTATCGTTTGGTCTTCGAAAGCTGTTGCTTTCTCTTAACTTGAATCAAAAAGAAAGAACCAAAGAAAAAATTCAAGGCTTGGAAAGAAATGATCTCTTTTATTCGGAAAAATCTACAATGACGGTGATCTGCCTCAATTCTTCAGCAGCTTCCGTAATTGCTTAACGATTTTTCTCTCATTCCAGAAAGCATTTCTTTCCGAGGCCATTAACAAATTGTGCTTCGGCGACAATCTAAAGAATCAATTCGATCAAAAACCAAATAAAGTGAATCGGTGACTTTAGATTTTAATTTTTTTGAATTTTTGAATCCCTGCTCTACAATTTTATTTTGACGTTTGTTATATCCTCCCATTATATTAGGTGGTTGGATTTCATCAATTTGTTGTAAACAATTCAAATCAAAGGCATAATTTGACCAAGCATCCCTAAGACATTTTGCACTTTTAGTTAACTCATTTGTTTTTTTGTAACAGAATGCCATTAATACATACTCTTCAGTACATAAAAAATTATACTTTTTCTTTATTCCTTTTAATACAGAAATACTATTCGAAAATTTACTACTGTCTAATGCAAATCTATAGGCAAGATCGCATTCTTTTTTATAAGTAATAAAATTTACCTCTTGAGCATTGATAAAATTGATACTAAATAATATCAAAATTGTAAAGCAGAAATTTTTCATTTATTGTATTTGATTAATATTTAAAATAGATTGATTGCTTCAAATATTTGAAGCAATCAATCATTTTACATTAGTGGACTCAATAATACCGTTCAATTGAATGTATCAGGACTTCCATTATTTGAATTCGTTTATTCAATCGGATTGGAAAACAATCTGAATATCACTATTGAACCAACCTTGAACCAAACTATTTCCTATAACTTTTACGATGCTAAAGTGAAAGACATTTTGGTCTTTTTGTATGTTAATTTTGAACTGGAATATGAATTTGTAGGTAGCATCATCGCAGTAAAAAAACGAACTGCCAGAAAAGAAAAAGTGGTTGTGGCACCCTCCAAAGATTTGGACATTAAATTCAACAAGGCCAACCAGTTTCTTTCGCTAAATCTTCAGAACGACACCTTATGGAAGGTGATGGAAAAAGTTTCTACGCTGACTGATAACAATTTTGTGATCAACCCGGAAGTCCGAAATAAACAAGTAAATGCTTTCTTCTTAAACAGACCTTATGAGGAAGTACTCGATATGTTTGTAAAAGCAAACGGATTGACGTTAGCCAAAGAAAAAGAAGGATTCTTTTCAATCGGCTCGGACAACAAAACATCCGCAACAAATACAGGCGCAACTGGTTCAACCGCTACTGGTAGTAAACCAAAAGCAAATACAAACGATTTCTCGATCAACAAAAATTCGATGGGCAATCTGGATGTGTTTGCCAACAACATTGACCTGATCGACATCGTTAAAGCAGCAGCTTTAGAAGTCAACGCCAGATATGTATTGCATTCAACCGTTGATGGGAAAGCAAATCTGGATTTGAAAAATGTCAATTTTGAAACCCTTCTTTCGAATTTATTCATGACTACCAAATATAACTTTTCAGAAAAGGAAAAAATATTTGTGATCGGTGAACGAAAAATGGAAGGTGTTCGAAGAACAGAAGTGATCCGCATGGAAAATCGTACGATTGAAAATGTGAAAACGGCCATTCCGAAAGAACTCATAACCGATATTGACATTTCCGAATTTCTGGAATTAAATGCCTTGATCGTTTCTGGAAGTGATCGTGGAATTACTGAATTAAAGTCATTCTTATCTTCCATTGATATCATTGTTCCTATGGTTCAAATTGATGTAATGTTCCTTTTCTCGAGCAAAACAAACAGCTTAAAAACCGGAATGGAAGCAGGAATCAAAGATAAACCGACAACAACAACCGGAACAGTGTTTCCGGGATTGGATGTCAATCTAGGTGCCTCTTCCATCAATGCGTTGTTGAGTGCAATTACAGGCTTTGGGGTCCTTAACCTTGGACAGGTAACCGATAATTTTTACGCTTCTCTTTCAGCGCTTGAAACAAACAACATCATCAGTATAGAAAGTACACCGAAAATTGCAACTCTAAATGGTCAAAAAGCAAGTATTTCCATCGGTCAAACCACTTATTACCAGCAAACACAGGTGAATGTTTCTACCTCTGTTACCCAACAAGGAGTTTTACAATCAAAAACATGGCAGTCGGTTGATGCGAATCTTTCCGTAAACATTCAGCCTTTCGTAAGTTCAGATGAACAAATTACACTGACAATCAAAGTGGATCAAAAAGATTTTGCAGGAAAGGCAGATCCTACTTCCCCTCCAAATATGACGACTCAATCGTTTGAATCAATGGTTCGTGTAAAGAATGGTGAAGTGATCCTGCTTGGAGGTTTGGAAAAGAAAAACAACAGTAACTCTGGTTCGGGTGTTCCTTTCCTTTCCCGAATTCCAATCTTAAAATGGTTTTTCAGCGGAAGAGCGTCGGATAAAACAAAATCAAAATTGCATATTCTCATCAAATCTACTGTTACTTACTAATGAGTAGATGGAGTAAAATATGGCAACCGACTTCCTGGGTGATCGTCCATTTGGATTATCATGCAGATGGCTTGCGTATTGTTGCTTCCCTTGAGAAAAAAGGAGCTTCTAAAAATGAAGCCCAGTTTGAAGAATTTTCAACCATCGTCGATGTCTTGAAAAAATTCGGGAAATCAAGAGCTTATTGTCTTCATGTAAATGGAACCGGTGTATTAACCCGAATGGTTGAATTCATTCCCGGATACAAAGAACAATTGATCGTCAACGGTGACAAAGATGATTTCTATTTCTGTTCCTACAATGATTCATTCAAAGTAGTTACTTCTTTTTTCAGAAAAAATTTGATTGAATCCATTTTGGAAGAACTCAAAGAAGCAAAAGTATTCTTAGTAGGAATTTCGTGCGGAATCATCCCTGTTCTTCTTACGGCTGATGAAACAGAGAAAATTTCTTTCGATTATGCAATCGATATTGAAAAAGGGCGAATCCAGAGTGTTCAGCGAAATGAAGCTCCTACAGAACGATCGTTGATCAAGAGTATATTCAAGACCAAGAATCAAGCGATCAATGAAGGAATCCTTTTGAGCTATCTTCAACCAGTTGAAAATTATTCCAGCGGATTGATCGATGAGGAACAAGAAGAAAAATTAAGCGATTATTCTCAATTCAGTCAATTTAAATTTTTCGGGATCTTAGCTGTTTCCGTTATATTATCAGCCTTAATGATCAATTATTTCTACCTGAATCATGTGAACAATGATGTGGCTCAATTGGAAATGGAACTGGCCTTAAACAATGAAAACTTATCGTTACTGGATCGTTTGAAGCAGGAAAAAACACGAAAAGAACAGTTGGTACAAACATCCGGAGTCAGTCAAAATGAATTCATTTCTTTTTTCATTGACAAAATCGGTGCATCCGTTCCCAAAAGTGTCATTCTTCGCGAGATGTATGTATTTCCATTGGCCGAAAACCTGAAGGAGAAGAGAAAAGTTGAGATCCGGCAGGATGCTATTGAAATCATCGGATTTACACCCAATAGTCAAACTTTGGACGACTGGATGGAAAAAATGAATCGCTTTGCATGGTTGAAAAGTGTTGAATTACTGAACTATCTGAAATCAACAGATTCGAAAGCTGAGTTTAAACTTCTAATCAGTTTAGCGAAATGACGTTTTTTGATCAATATAGCTACAAGCAAAAGAATTATGCACTGGCCATTTTGTCGGTGTTACTACTTGCTGCCAGTTATAAACGAGCTTTTAAAACGACCATTGAAACTGTACAATACAGAACTGAACTGAACGATAAAATTACCTTTTCAAAGAATTTAATTTCTGAAATTCGTTTGACACAGGCTGAAATTGCTCACTACAATAAATTGCTTGGAAAAGAGAACATCACAATCGAAAAAGTACAGCAGGGATTTCTTAATTTCCTTGCGAGAAATAACACCGATTTAATTGTCTATCAAGTTGATGAAGTATTGACTTTTCATCATCCGGATTTCAAAATCAATACACATAAAATAATTTTACGCGGGAACTTTATTCAAACCCTTCGTTTTATTTATAAACTTGAAAAAGAATTTGACTTGGCTAAATTGATCAATGTCAGCTTCGAATACAAAAAATACAACTCGGAAGAAAAAGAAGAATTG
>CAIUKX010000530.1 GCA_903899795.1 uncultured Flavobacteriales bacterium | reverse complement strand
GTATATCCTTCTTTTTGAAGCAGTCGAATAACTCCGTTCGGTCCTCCTAAATGTCCTGCTCCTACAACGATAAAACATTTTTTATCTTGCACCAATTTGCTGATTTTTGGAATCCAGTTTTTGTTTCTTCCATCCAGAAAATCGGTTTGTTTAGCTTCAATTATACCACCTTCTTCTTGTACAAGCATATATAATGAATCAATGTTTTGTCTTACATAAACTCCCTGCATTTTTTTCAAGATATTTTTGGATTCAGTTGGTTTGCGAACTCCTTCCATTACCATTTCTGCTTGTTCTTCTTTCGAGAGATTATCGAAAATTGACATTTGCTCCTGAATAGTTTCCAGACCGTTCACCTTAATTTTATTTGCATTGGCAAGCTGTTGTAATTTCATTTCGTAGGATTCTGTTTTCCCCATAAATTGTAGCTGAGTAGCCATTTGAACAACGACCATAGGTTTCATTTTGGACATAGAAGATCTGAAAACAGTTTCATCCATGTTCATTTCCTGTTTCGCCCAAATCAAAATGCTGTCGGTTTGTGGTTTACTGAAATAATCAAAAAAACTGCCTTCTTTCAATGTGACCATTTTCATTGCTTCCGATTGATTGGGAAGTCCGGCCAATTCCATAACCAACAAATCGGATTTGGATACTATTTTTTCTAATTTTTCAGGAAAGAGAAAATATTCTTTCTCAATCAAATGCATCGTTCCGAATAAATAGCTTCCTTTTGGAATACCATTTCCCTCAATTTTCCAGAGCAATGAACTTTTTTGAAATGGATAAGGGGATACATCTGTCGGAGTGTAGCTGAGACAAATGAGTCCGATAAGAATAATGAATATTTTAGATGTCTTTTTCAATGTTTGATACTTTTGCCTAATCACCAATAACTAACTCCGCCAAATAATTATCATCTTTTTCGTAAATCCTTTTTGCTTTCAGTCCCACATTTTGTGCTGCGGTAAACAAAGAATCAAAATCCACATAAAGCCAATCAAACCAAGGGCCAATTTCTTTTTTGTATTTCATTTGGAACCGAAAATTGCCATAATACTCCGTGTTTAAATTCACCCAGAGAGCTCCGTCTTCATCTTCGTAGAGGTAACGAATGTCGCAGGAATCACAAAGTATTTTCCCACCAGAAGCTAATAAGGACTTCGCATGAGCCAGTGTTTTTTCAAGATTGGAAAGACTTCCAGCGATCCCGATTCCATTCATTAACATCGTAATCGTGTCGAACGTCTGATCTTTCAATTCAAAAAAATCGATTTGAATCGCATCCAATCCTTCATTTTTCAGGTGTTGAATTGCTCCTGTGGAAATATCAATGGCCAGAACATCACAGCCTTTTCTTTTCATTTCCAAAGCGTGAACACCTGCACCAGCACCAACGTCAAGTACTTTTCCGGAAGCTCTTTCTAATGCTGTCAATTCCAATTCAGGCATTTCTTCCGGTTTACGAAAGAGTACTTCAATTGGAATAATATCATCTTCACAGATATCGGAACAAACAATAATATCGTCCGGTTTATTCGTCGCTACGTAATCGAGAATTGCTTGCCCGATCGGATCACCTGCATTGTTTTTCATGTAGTTTTCTTAGTAATCATATGAATCGTATCCAGAGATGTCTTCGTCCGACAATCCGTCTTCGTAGTCATTGAATCCAAAATCGTCATCGTCTTCATCATCCAGATCTTCATCTTCGTACATGCTGGCACTCAGGTCTTCATCTTCAATAATGTCTGCAATTTTTGAATCTTCCGGTGGAGCCATTCCCATCGCCAGAACTACTGTTGGTTCGGAAGGGTCTTCCTGCTCATAGCCAACTAATTCAGCAAGGAATATCCACATCCGAAGAAAATCGTATACAAGAATAATTTTTTGATCAGGTTCTTCAATAAAATCTTTTAAAATGGCTTTTTTCATTACTGTAGGAACCGCATCGATAGAGTCATCGTCATAAGACAAGTCCATCAAGCTGATTTCATGACCTTTGTCCCAGTCATCATTGGAAATGTAGAAAGATGCCATTTGATCACCTTGAAAACGAAAAGCCGAGATAATGGCTTTGTAAAATGTTTCAAAATTATCAGAATCGCTGATTAAGATATCTCTAAATACTTTGTCTTGTTGCTCAGAATCGAGAAGGACTCTGAATTTTAATCCCGCCATTTTTTCTTATTTTAATCAATGCTTTGT
>CAIUKX010000529.1 GCA_903899795.1 uncultured Flavobacteriales bacterium | reverse complement strand
TGAAAGAGGAGTCAAATTGGCTCCCTGATTTTGAAGAATTGGAGCAATTGATTGATCAGCGAGTAAAACTGATCTGGGTGAATTACCCCAACATGCCCACTGGAAGAGATGCTTCTATTGCATTTTTTGATCAGTTAATTGCTTTTGCAAAAAGGCATAACATATTGATTTGTAATGATAATCCTTACAGTTTAACATTGAATGAACGTCCAAAAAGTATTTTTGAGTGTGAGGGAGCAAGAGAAGTTGCATTGGAATTGAATTCATTGAGTAAATCACACAATCTCGCAGGAGCCAGAATTGGGATGTTGGTTGGTTCTCCAGAATTGACTGCTCCGGTTTTTAAGATTCAAAGTAATTTTAGTTCAGGTATGTTTCAACCCATACAGGAAGCAGCTATTGAAGCATTAAAGTTAGGTTCTGATTGGTCAGATGGTTTGAATGAAGAGTATCAAAAGCGAAAAGTTATTGGACTCCAGATTTTTGATTTCTTGGGATGTACCTATGATCCTTTGAATGTTGGAATGTTTCTTTGGGGACGAGTACCAGATCACTTTGAATCTGGAGAAAAATTAGCCGATGAATTGTTGTACAAAGCGAATGTATTCATCACACCTGGAATTATTTTCGGATCAAATGGATTCAATTATTTGAGAATTTCACTTTGTTCACCCGTTTCGGATTTGAATGAAGCATTAGTACGTATAAAAAACAGTAAAATATGAGGGTTGCAATCATTGGAGTTGGGTTAATAGGCGGATCGATTGCGAAAGATTTACAAAGCAAAGGATATTCGAAATTGATAATTGGGGTGGATGCAAATGAAGAGCATTGTCGAATTGCGCTTGAAACAAATTTAGTGGATCAGATTCTTGGGTTGAAAGAAGCAATTTTAAAAGCTGAACTCATCATACTTTCTACTCCCGTAGAAGTTTCGAAAAGACTATTGCCTGAAATTTTAGATCAAATTGAAGATCGGGTTGTTGTTGATGTATGTTCTACGAAAAAAAGTTTATCAAATATAGTAAAGCACCATAAAAGCAGAGGAAGATATGTTGCAGCTCATCCAATGGCTGGGACAGAATATTCCGGACCAATGGCTGCAGTTCTGGATTTGTTTCGGAACAAAACGAATATCATTTGTGAAAAGGAATGGAGTGATGTTGATGCTTTGGAAAAAGCAATGCGATTGTTTGATGCTTTGGAAATGAACACTAGTTTTATGGGAAGTGAAGAACACGATGTTCATGCAGCAAATGTGTCTCATTTATCACACGTTAGTTCATTTGCACTGGCTCTTTCTGTTTTGAAGATTGAGAAGAATAATATTGATGAAATAAAAATTATGGCGGCGGGTGGTTTTCGTTCAACCGTTCGGTTAGCGAAAAGTGATGCGCGTATTTGGGAAGAAATTTTACTCGATAACTCAGAAAATGTGTTAGATGCACTTGAAATCTATTTTGAAGAATTAGAAAAATTCAAGTTGGCATTACAGACAAGAAATAGTGATGAATTACAAGCTTTGATTCGTTCATCTAACCATATCGGGTCAATAGTCGATGCCATTTCAAAAAGGAATTCCCTCCAGTTATAGATAGAGGATAAAAGAATAAAAATATGAAACAACTAAAACTCATTCCAATTATCTGTCTAACAGCAGTGAGTTCCTTTTCACAAGGAAAATTGAAGGATTATGAAAATGCTTCAAAATTCATGGGATACAATCTTTCGAAATTGTACTACAACCAATATGTGAGTCCTAACTGGATAGCAGGAGGTTCCAATTTTTTGTATACGATGAATACCCGGAAAGGCAAGGAGTATTTTCTGGTTAATTCAAAAAATAAAAAACAGCAAAATGCCTTTTCACAGGAAGAATTAAGTGTTTTATTTAATGAGAGAACGGGATCAACCTATAAACCCTATGATCTTCCTCTGAAAGATCTGAGTGTAACTGAAAAATTGCAGGAATTTACCTTCTCGATTGATACGATTAGTTGGAGTTATAATCCAAAGACAAAGGATTTGCATCAAAAAAATAAGGAAACGGTCACTGTCCCGAATACACAACTTTCGCCCGATAAAACCAAACGATTGATTTGGAAGAATCACAATTTGCAGATGGAAGATATTGCTGCACATACAGTTATAGATCTCACAAAAGATGGAAGTCTATCCAAAGGTTATGGAAGCCTGGGGGATTGGTATGAAGTGATCGACAATTCCAAAAAAGAAGAATATACCTATTCGTTGGAGGCTTATTGGTCGGATGATTCGAAGAAAATAATTGTACCGATTTACAACCGGTCAAAAACTTTGTACATGAACATGCTGCAATGGAAACCTGATGAAGGCTTACGTCCGCATTTGATGTCGTATGAACGAGCAATGCCCGGCGAAACAGATTTAACAACGGTAAGTTATTGTATTATTGATGTGCTTACTGGAAAAATTACAGAAGTAGAATTGCCTTCGCTTCCGGAGTTTTTAGGCACATATGTTTACTGGGCAGGTGATAGTAAAAAAGCCTATCGTGTGGAGTATGAAAGGGGGTATACAGCTCGTCGGGTCATTGAAATTGATCCTGAAAATGGCCGGACAAAATTACTATTGAATGAACGTGCAAAAACATCGGTTGATGTTGCGATGGAATATTTTCAGCCGATTCCAGCGACCAATGAATTTATTTGGATGTCTGAACAGGATGGTTGGAATCATTTGTTTTTATACGATTTAATTTCTGGTGAAATCAAAAATACAATTACTTTGGGTAAATACGTTGTTCGATCAGTGGAATGGGTGGATCTACCTAATCGGAAAATCTATTTTATGGCCTGTGGTAAGAATGAAAATGAAGATCCTTATTTCAAAAAATTCTATGTTGTCAATTTTGATGGATCATCGTTGCAAGAGTTAACGCCTGAAAATGCAGATCATGCGGTAGCAATTTCTCCCGATCACCTTTACTTTGTAGATAATTACTCACGTATTGATCAACCGAATATTGCTTCTTTGAAAAAAATGAAAGATGGGAGCGAACAATTGCATTTAGCGAAAGGTGATATTTCAGATTTAATTGCTTTGGGTTGGAATGCTCCCGAGTCTTTTCATGTAAAAGGCAGAGATGGGAAAACGGACATTTATGGTGTTATTTTTCGTCCATCTAATTTTGATCCAAACAAAAAATATCCGATCATTGACGGAACTTATTCAGGGCCGCATAACATTCGTTCGCCGAAAACCTTTCGAAAAGGATTGATGAATGATGACGTACCTTTGGCGCAATTGGGTTTCATTGTTATGAATATCGATGGCTTGGGAAGTGCATTCCGATCTAAAGAATTCAGAAGTAATTCGTGGAAGAATCTGGGAGATATCGGAGCACCTGATCATATTATTGCGATCAAAGAAATGGCGAAAAAATACCCGTACATGGACACCACTCGGGTAGGGATTTACGGACATTCAGCGGGTGGCTATGATGCAGTTCGAGCTTTGATTACACATCCTGAATTTTACAAAGTCTCTGTATCGTCAGCTGGTTGTCATGATTTGAAAATCGATAAAGTCTGGTGGCCGGAACATCATATGGGACTGGTTGGACCTCATTATGATGAACAGTCTAATATTGTTAATGCATCAAAGATCAAAGGAAAATTGTTACTAGTTCATGGAGATTTGGACAACAATGTTAATCCTGTAGCTTCTTTACGTTTGGTTGCTGAGATGATTAAAAACAACCTTGATTTCGACCTGTTAATTGTACCTGGACACGATCATTACACGTTGTACAATGATAAATATTTCATCCGAAAACGTTGGGATTATTTTGTAGAAAATCTAATGGGAGAAGAACTGCCGAAGGAATTTCATTTTAAGTAAACAATGTCTTTCTATTCAGTAGTAAATTCATAATGTTGGGATAACTTACGAATCTCTTTTTTAAGAGAATATTATATTATCATTACAAGATTTTTGCAGATAATAATTTATTGCATTTTCATCTATTTTTACTAGTGAAATAATCGTTTTGATTAAATCGAAGCGTTCATGTTTAACTGTAAAATCTAGCAAAAATGAAAAAAATAATAGTCGTTTTACCTACTGCATTGCTGATTGTTGTTTTGCTGTCATTAAATATTTCTAAACCGGAAATTAGACCATTTAAGAATCATAAATTATATCCATATGGAGTAAGTGGTAATTATGCTGGAGCGCCAGGAGAAGCAAACTGTACGTACTGTCACATGGGTAATACACAAAGTGGAGCAACAGTAAATTCACTGACACTTTCATCGAATGGTTTACCAATTACTACTTATGTCCCTGACTCTTCTTACACAGTTCTTTTGACAATGGACCCCAATCCATCAACAAGAGGTTTTCAAGCGGTAGCTTTAACAAGTTCGAATTCTGTTGCGGGTACATTTACTTCTATTCCTACAGCGGTAGGTTCAAGCGTTCAAATATTGACGAATAGGGCGACTCATACAGATTGTTCCAATATGACACCTTGGTCATGGATTTGGACTGCTCCTTCAACAAATGTAGGTACTGTGACTTTTTATGTTTCGACATTAAATTCAGATGGAAGCGGTACAACTAGTGGTGATATTGTTTATTTATCTCAATATCTCATCAATGCTTCAAGTGCTGATTTAGTTGAAAATAGTCGAGACAAATATAATTTTTCGGCTGGTTATTCTTCGAATCAAAATGCAGTAGTTATGAATTTTAATTCACTCATAGTTGGAGAAATGTATTTCAATTTAGTTGATTTATCAGGTCGTTCAGTCTTTACATACAGAATGGGTAATTCTAAAATTGGAAAAAATTCTGAAAAAATAGTTTTACCAGATGATATTAAAAATGGAGTATACGTAGTCAATATGTTTGTTCATAATAACGTAATGGAACAGAAAGTAATGATTCAAAAGTAGAGTTGAAACTGTTGGTTTTACGTTGCGTTTATTATTTTAATCAGCTTTTTAGTATGCTCAATAAAAAATGGTGTAACTAAACGCGTTCCTCTGGACAACCGTGTTGTTAAATCGTACTACTTTAAATAAGGTTGAATTTCATCTGCTTCAAAATCAACGGATGTATAACCGTATAAGAATTTGCAGTTCTCATTGGTGTAGTTGAAGGTAGCATAAAAGTTCATTTTACCATCTTGAAACTCGATCCCTAAATTTTTGAAATCAAAAGTGGGTGGAGTTTTACTAGTAAAACATTTGGGATCTGTTTTGTATGCAATCGCGTATTCTTTCTGAATTTTTTTGTTGATGATATCTAACAATTCTTGTTTTTTGTCATTGAACAATGCAACATTTTCAGCTCGAACATATTCTCCGTTTATCTTTTGATACAATTCAAATGTCCACGTATAACGATTTTTTGCATCTGGAATTCCAGTGATTACCGATTTAAAATCCTTGAAATAATAGTTTTCAATTTTGGTTGGTTCCACTTTTGGTTTGCGAATATTTTGTACAGTGTTTAAGGAATCAACATAAAACGTGTATTGTTCGCTTAGTTTTTTCAACAACATTTGGTAACGAATTGAATCTTCAGTGCGTTGAGCTCTTGAGTACGTATGAGATTCTAAGTTCAGTTTGTGAAGAGAATCCAACGAATTTTTGAATTTTTTTACTTCGATTTCCAAAGCCGCATTTTTGTTGTTTGCAATCTCTAGTTTTTTATTCGTATCGTTGAGTCTTGTTTGAACCTCTTGAGTGTGCTCTTTTTCGTCAAGAATAGTATTGTCTTTTCCTTTGGAAACAGTATTTAAGCTATCTATCCGAGCATTTAAAACGGCAATTTGCGCTTTTCGGTTGAACATACTTTTCACCTTTGGAACAATTTGAGCAGTGGTGGTAAATGAAAGTAAAATGATTGTTAATGTGGTGTATAGCGTTTTTAAAGACATTAATTTTTTCATTTTTAAAACATTTTATCGATCCAACGATTTGTAAATCGGAATTAAAGTTAATTCAAATTGTCAAATAATGAAGCTTTGTTAGGAATTTTAAGCTGATTTTGATTAATAATTATTTGTATTCTAGGATACTTTAGCGCTCTATTTTAAAGAAGTTTTGAATTGTATTTTTGTGAATAGGAAAGCAATAATGATCCGAATTTCAAATAAATAAATAAAATTCTATTTATCATTGTTTTTATATTTGATACGCTGAGTATGTTGTTTTTCAACTATTTTTATGATGAATAATGGTGAGAAATTATTAACGTACGAATACCTGCAACTGCAATTAGAGTATGGAGTCAGAATATAAAATTAATACATCGATAAAATTATATTTTTTGATTTCTGTGATGTCTATTATTTTATTGGGTACAGTCTGGTATGGCCTCCGAGAATTAAATAAAGTTAATCAAAATGCAAAATCCTTGTATTCCGACAGACTTTTTCCGATGGAGCAATTAACAAAAATTCGTTTTCTGTATACTGTTGATATTCTTTCCTTACCAGGGAAATTGAATAATAACGAAATTTCAGTGAAGAAAGCCCGTCAACTGCTTTCAAAAGCTGAAACTACCATTATTGTGAAATGGAAAGCATATAAACAAACTTATCTCATACCAGAAGAAATTGAAATGATCGAGCATGTAGATCATTTAATGCTCATCGCAAATGCTGGATTAAAAAAGTTTGAAAATGGATTAAGCCACTTCAGAAATACTAGAATAGAAAAAACGGCGCAAGAAGATTTGGATCGGGCTATCAAGCCTATTTTGAAAAAAATAGAACAATTAATTAGGCTTCAAATAAAAGTAGGAAAAGAAATACATAAAAATAGTCAGAGTGTTGACCTCAAAGCATCTAATCGTTTGTACACGATCATGACTCTTTGCTTTCTTTTTACGATACCATTTTCCGTTTATATTGTAAAAAACATTAAAAAATTGAGGTTAGAATTGAAGAACAGTAATCGTAAAATAACGGATATTGGAAAAAAATACCGTTCCTTGGTTGAACAAGCAGGTGATCCTATTTTTCTATTAAATGAAGATACATCATTCAATGAAGTAAATGGTAGTTTGTGTAAACTATTGGGTTATTCTCACGATGAATTCTTAAAGATGAAAATTTCTGATGTGTTTTCAAAAGGTGAACTTGAACGTTTTCCGTTACAATTTGAAGCATTGAAAAAAAACAAATCCATTGTGAGTGAACGTAAATGGAGAAAAAAAGACGGTACGGATATAGATGTTGAAATTAATATCAGATTATTGGAAGGTGAAGGTTATTTAGCTATTGTTCGAGATATAACTGAACAAAAGTATTTGCTCGAACAGTTGATCGAAAATAAAGAACAGTTAAAATTATTTATTGATCATAGTCCTGCTTCTTTGGCAATGTTGGACAATGATTTGAGATATATTGCTACCAGTAAAAGATGGATTAATGACTATAATTTAGCTGATCAAACTTTGATAGGTAAAACCCATTATGAAATTTTTCCGGAGATAACTGAAGATTGGAAAATGATTCATCAGCGTTGTTTAAAAGGAGCAATCGAAAAAAGAGAAGAAGATGTTTTTATCCGTAAGGATGGAACCAAAGAATGGTTACGATGGGAAAATCGCCCTTGGCACAAAGCGAATAGTGAAATAGGGGGGATTATTATGTTTACTGAGGTTATTACTGAGCGAAAAAGAGCGACCGAGTTATTTAAATATCAATTTGAAAATTCTCCGGATATCATTTTACTGATCAATAAATTTTTTATTATTGAAGCAATCAATCGCACAATTCCCGGAGGAAAACCAATTGAAGAATTAATTGGGAAGGACTGTGTGTCAGTATTACCAATCGAGAGTCAGGAAAAAACGAATGAAGCCTTAAAAAGATGTTTTGAAACAGGACAGAATCAAGAAATTGAAACCGCTATGCGTTTTGGTATTTGGGTAAATTCTCGTTTTGTTCCTATGATAATGGGGGGGGAGGTGACTCATGTGATGATCTTTTCGACTGACAACACAAAGCGAAAACAAGCAGAAGAAAGTATGACTCAAAGTGAAAAAAGGCTTAATGAAGCGCAGGCTATTGCTCATCTAGGTAGCTGGGAGCTGGATTTCTCGACTGGGAAAGCATTATGGTCGATAGAGGCTTGTCGAATCTATGGTATTAATCCTAAAGAAAATGTCCAATCGTTAGAAGTGTTTATTTCATTTCTTCACGAGGAAGATAGAGATTATGTAATTAAATCAATTGCGAAGCAGCGTCAATCGTTGACAAATAAATCATTTGATCATCGCATTGTATTAAAAGATGGTACAGTCAAGTATATTCAGACTGAAAGTAAATTCAAATTTGATGATGCGCTTCAACCCGTCGGATTGTATGGGATTTTTCATGACATAACCGAACGTAAAAAAACGGAAATTGAACTTGAAAATACTTTATTGGAACTTGAGACTAGAGTCGATGAACGTACAAAAGAATTATCGGATAAAAACAATAGTATTTTGGACAGTATTAATTATGCTAAACGAATCCAAATAGGTTTGTTAAGCTCAAAATCAGAGTTGATTCAAATATTTCCCAAGTCTTTTTGTCTCTCCCGACCATGTGATATTGTCAGTGGCGATTTCTTTTGGTGTTTTGAACGTCAGCATAAAAAAATTATTGTGGTTGCTGATTGTACAGGACATGGTGTGCCAGGAGCATTGATGTCTATTATTGGGAACAATCTATTGGAACAGCTTATTGTGGACGAAAATCTCGAAAATCCTGCTGAAATTCTTGATATCCGGTTAAAAAATGCAGTGAAAGGCGACCAAGATGAAATTAAAGACGGGATGGATATTGCTTTATGCGTTATCAACACTATTGAGCAGACACTTCAATATGCAGGGGCTTATAATTCTTTGTTTCTGACTGATGATAATAACCTCATTCAAGAAATAACGGCTAACAGGTGTTCAATTGGAGGAGGTGTTCACGAGGAGAACAAGAAATTTGAGACGAATTATTGTACTTATCTTCCGGGTCAACGAATTTACCTCAGTTCTGATGGATATTATTCACAGTTTGGAGGGATACAGGGGAAGAAATTCATGAAATCACGATTTATCAAAACTCTTGAAGAACTTCAAGGGTATTCGATCGATCAGCAAGAAGAAAAATTGACGGAAATTTTTATTGAATGGAAAGGTGAAAATGAACCGGTTGATGATGTAATGCTAGTTGGAATTGAGTTGTGATACTAAAATCCATAATTAAATAGTGACGAAGAAGTACTCTTCAGAACAATCGCATTTGTCCGTTATCTAATTTTGAATTTACAGGAATTTGAAATAAATCTTTTCGAAGTTTAGGGATTGGATTTGAATTGAAAAATCGTTTTCGGGCGATTTCCATTTGTTTACGAATGTTTTCAGCATAATTGCCTTCGCCTTTCATTCGTGTGCCATAACGACTGTCACTCAATTTTCCACCGTGCATTTCTTTCAGTTGATTTATAACTTTGTCGGCCCTGTCAGGATAATTTTTGGTGACCCAGTCGGTAAAAATGTCTCCGTTAGGTCCGTTGAGCCGAACAATTTGATGGTGCATACTTCTGGCACCTTTATCGGATGTTGCTTTGGCGATAGAGAAAATTTCATCATCATTTAATGCCGGAATAATAGGAGCAAGCATCACGTTTACTGGGATTTCCAATTTCGAAAACAATTCTATTGTTTCAAGTTTTTTTCGGCTGGTCGCAGTTCGTGGTTCCAATTTTCGCCTTAATTCTTCTTTCAAGGTTGTGAGACTGATATTGACAACAACTAAGTTGAGTTTTGCTAATTCTTGTAAAATGTCAGCATCGCGAGTAATCAACGCATTTTTGGTGATGATTCCAACGGGTTGTTTGTATTTTAGACAAATTTCAAGCAGCTGACGCGTTATTGCGTATTCACGTTCGCAAGGCTGGTAACAATCTGTATTTCCTGAGAGGCTAATTGTTTCTACTTTCCAGGATTTTTTATTCAGCGCTTGTTCGAATAACTGCGGTGCATTTTTTTTTACCATAATGATACGCTCGAAGTCTGTCCCCGCACTGTAACCCCAATATTCGTGAGTTGGTCGCGCGTAGCAGTATGTACAGCCGTGTTCACACCCCTGATAGGGATTGAGCGAATAATACATGCCTATATCCGGGCTTGTAACTTTATTGACAATCGTTTTAGGGTAGACTTCTATGAATTTGGTTTTTTCCTCAGGTTCTTCAAAAGGATTAATATCGTCAAAGTCATCTCCTTTTTGGTGGCTGAAGAAGCGATTATCGGGATTAATTTGAGCTCCACGTCCGTTTTTATAACTCGATTGTTCTGACATCTTTCATGTTTTTACAAATATAACAAAAAGACGTTTATTTAATCTTTTTATGATTAAAAATTAATCAATATAGAATAATCATTTATGAAGATGATGTTTATCATTTCGATTTTTTTGAAAAGATCTTATTCTTGTGTCAATGAAAATTAAGTAGTTATGAAACGAGTTTATGTTGTATTGATATTCGTATTGGGAACAATTCCATTAATTTTTGCTCAAGATTTGGTTCCGTCCAGTATTTCTGTTGGTTATGGATTGACAGAAACCGTTTTTCCAAATCCATCAATTGGGAAAATCGCAATAACTGGATTTGAACAAATAGAAACCGTTGAATTGTATAATTTACTAGGAGAGCGGGTATTGCAGATTACAAATTTTGATAAATTAGCAACCAATCAGATTGATTTAACTGGATTTGAGAATGGAATTTACTATCTTAAAATGTACAGTGGAACCAAGATGAAGACTGAGAAATTAGTACTCCAACAACAATTCACAAAGTTATAGAGAATGAACTTTTGAATCAGTAGGGAGTTAAATTCAAAAGCATTTTGGTATTGTCGCGCCAGTGAAGCCAATATCGGCCTCTGCATTTTATGTCGCCTGGTGTACAATCATGATCTTCTAGTGTTTGGACCTCCATCCAGTCGCCGTCTATTCTTACACAGCGAATGCAGTAATCAAGCATACATTCGTTTGTTTTCTTTGTGGTTTTATTAATATAGAGATTGTCAGAGTATTTGTAAATGTATTTTCCAGGAAGATAATCCTCCCATGTCTGAAAAACCACTTGAGAATTTTGCGGAATATAGAAGATCTTAAATGTATCGGTTACATAGCTATTTCCATTTTCATCCATGCCGTAATAAGGATTGGCAATAACTTTATACCATCCGGCGCTATCTTTCCAGGAAACAATCGAGAATTGTGTCCAAAGTGTACTATCGTTGTATTCTGGGAGGCGTGTGCAGTTTTCAAACGGAAATCCCGTTCGGCTGTTCAAGTTGGGTTGTTCATATACATTCAGAGAATCATAATCTACAATCGCTAATACACCGTTACCTAACATCGAAACGGAGTTTTGAGCATGTAAACCGAAGTTCAATAAAAGGAGCAATAGAATTGGGATCAATAATTTTTCTTTCATCACATTAGTCATTTTGTAGGTATTCTTAGTAAAGATAGTAATTTCTCAAATAAACCTGATTTTTTGACAAGGGAGATAAAAGTATTCATGCTATTTTCATTTTTAGCAATTCATTATGAAAACGTTAACAGTAAATTAGCAGAAGGGTAGGATTCAGGTTCCTATTTTTGTTCAAAGCGCATTCATTCTAAAATTGAAGCCATGAAAACACTAAATTACCTCACGATCATGATTCTGCTTATTTGCAGCAATATTGTAAACAGTCAGACGATACATCTCCTTTCCATCGGAAAGAGCAGACAGCCAAATGATGAGTTAGATTACATTACCGGTTTTACTTTGGACGGAGAAAATATGTATTACTCCAGAGCGAAACTTTTGAATACAGACAATTTCGATCCACAATTGGGAGTTTATAATAAGAAAGTGATAATTACGGATGGCTACACGATGTCGAATAGTCTGACGAATATATCGAATGTGCCAACAGAAGACAGGATTCTCTTTTTTGGCGTTTTTAATCAAGCAGAATCCTCCATTCACCCGTTTACACAAAGAGAAATCGATTCATTGTATAATTGGTCGATGCGAGGTGGTAAACTAATCATCGGAACAGAAGCAAGAGGTAATAGTTTCGAATTCAACGGTTCTATTCTCAATGCAAGATGGGGGTTTGAGCATGGATTTCATCATGGAACAACCTTTTCACCAACTGCAAATGGAGTGTCAACAGATATATATCGGGGACCTTTTGGAGATATTGGAGAGTTAAGTGAAGGAGGAACCAGTCAAGGATATTTCAGTCGAATTCCGGAAAACGCTGTTGTATTGGGAGTTACAAAAACGGGAAAACCAGCCTTATATATGGATTGCAATACTTTGGATTTAATATCAGCTGATATTGATGTGTATGGAAGTATTGGTGGTATTTCAGGTGGAAGTACAATTGAAAATCAACATGATGTTTTTTGGGCCAACACGATTGTTTTCATGGATAAATTACAGCCTCAACCATTACTGAGTAATTCATCAGATACACTCAGATTAAATGCTAATTACAATGATTACAAATGGTATTACAATAATTCATTGCTTGCAGATCAAACGAGCAGTAATTTTTCCCCAAATAAAGACGGTGATTATTATGCTTTGGTAACTGTTAACGGAGGATGTAAGGTAAAGTCCAACGTGATTAAATTCAAGGCTCCGAAATATGAAGTATCTCTGCATGGAACAGTGATCGATAATAACACAAAATCAACATTAACTGCAGATGTGAAAATTGTCAACTCATTTGCCGGTCAGCTTATCGATACATTGATTACTACAGATGAAAAAGGGAATTATAATATTATCATTCATAAGCCAG
>CAIUKX010000528.1 GCA_903899795.1 uncultured Flavobacteriales bacterium | reverse complement strand
TAATACATTTAATTCTACTTTCTCAGTATCCGATTTGATGTCCAACATACAGAATTCGGATCCATCAATCATCACCAATGAGATTAATGTACAGTTACAGAAGAAATTCTATCCTAATTTATCTAACTCTACGAATTATAACTTCTATTTCAATGCACCTATCAAAAAAGGTACGTTTTTAAGCGGTATCAATAGTTCACCAGCTATGCAGTATTCGGATGGAACAAACATTGTTGATGGTGTATACTTGCAAGAAATACCACAGTTTACTCAAGGTGTTGAGTCAATTTCTGTTCTTAACCCTGGTTATGGTTATCAAACTCCACCAACTATTACAATCAATGGTGATGGTACTGGAGCCACAGCCGAAGCAATCATAAATGGTTCAGGTTCAATCACATCAATCAATGTATTAACTTCAGGCAATAACTATACATCTGCATATGCAACCATTACACCAGCAAAAAATGACACGACTGGTCAATTAGGTGCTGCTGTGGTCAATCTACAAGGTCGTTATGGAACATTGAGTTTGTATCGTATTGACGGTGTGAATGGCAAAGTTTTAGTAAACTCTAATATAGGTACAGTAGATTACGTTAATGGTATTATAAATCTGACAGCATTCAATCCATCCGCAGTTGATAATCCTTTGGGTCAATTAGTTATATCAATAAATCCAACAACAACAATCATTTCATCAACATATAATAGAATTATTACAGTCGATCCTTATGATTCGAATTCAGTTATTGTTAATGTTACAGCTAAAACATCATGATAACTAGCGGTCATAAAACTTCATTATTAATACCGTCACAACTTCCCGCTTTCATTAGCGAAGATCCGGCCTATGCAAATTTTGTTTTGTTTCTTCAGGCTTATTATGAGTGGATGGAAAGTAACAATCAAGTTTTAGATAGAGCTGAAAATTTATTAAACTATAAAGATATTGATTCAACATCGGATCAGTTTATTGATTACTTTATCAATGATTTTTTACAATATTTTCCACAAGATGCGCTGATTAGTAAAGCTACAGCAGTTAAAGTAGCGAAAGAATTGTATCAATCTAAAGGTACTCCGGCATCTTATCAGTTCTTGTTTAGAATATTATACAATTCAGATTTTGATTTATTCTATACTAAAGATGCTGTATTAAAAGCTTCAGCAGGCACATGGTACGTGGCCAAATCTTTGAAATTGGCAACATTAGATCCTAATTTTCAAAATATAAACAACTATCGTTTGTTTGGTGAGACTACCAAATCTATTGCTACAGTAGAAAATTCTGTTATTGCTGGTACAAAAACTGAAGTATTCATCTCTAACATTGAACGTCTGTTTGAATCTGGTGAGTTTGTTCGTGTTGTTGATAATGCAAATCAAACTGTTTTGTTTGGAGGACATCCACTCAGAGCTAAGATTGTTGGTCAACTTAGTCAAATTAAAATTGATCCAAATAATCGTGGTTTATCGTATCAACCTGGAGATCCAGTTATTGTTTATGGTGGATTAAACTCAGTCAATGGCCATGGTGCTCAAGCAACAGTTGCAACAACTACAGCAGGATCAATTAAGAATATTAATGTTTTGAATGGAGGTTATGGTTATACAGAATATCCAAACACAGTACTCAACATAACAAATGCTCCTGGTGCTGTTGCATATGTCGGATCTTTAAATCCTGCAGCTAATTCTGAAGCTAATGTGTCATTTGTTCCAACAGATTCAATAGCACTCAAACAATACATGTTGTTAGGCAATTCTAATTATCATTTTGCTAATGTTGCTAATGCAAATGTAAATACAGTTTTGGCTGATGCATTTTCTTTCTTAAAGTTTCAAACATATCCATTATCATCTGTGTTATTGATTAATGGTGGCGGTGGTATTGTAAAACCTCCTGTTGTTACTGCCGAATCAAGATACTTGGATGATAATGATGATTATGCTGACTTATCAAATCTTGGCATTTTAGGTCCAATACAAATTACTTCTGGAGGTAATGGATATGTGGCAAATGATACCATAGTATTTACAGGTGGTTCTGGTTATGGTGCATTAGCCAATGTATCAACTGTTGATGTTAACGGATCAATCACAAGTATTAAATATGTAACTAATGGTTTTTATCCTTTAGGTGGCATGGGTTATACGACTGCACTACCAACTTTGAATGTTAACTCATCCAATACACAGGCTTACGGTGCCAGTCTGTATGTTCCAAGTATTTTAGGTGTAGGTGCCACATTCTCAGTAATTACAGATAGAACTGGTTCAATCACAACAATTAACTTGACTGATCCTGGTGAAGATTACATTTCAAAACCAAACGTATCTCTTAAAGTGGAAGATATTATTGTTGCTAATGTAAGTATTGCTGATGTGCCACAATTTGGTGATGTTGTCTACCAAGGCACCGATATATCTGTGGCCACATATTTCGCAACAGTAAATAATGCATCTCTGTTGCAATCAAACGGCGATCCAGCACAAAGTCTATACAATCTAAGAGTGTTTGAATATAATAGTGTTCCAGATCCAAGACAAAATTTAAAAATTGTTGGTAAAAATATCAATTTGAGTATGGCCAATACATCTTTTAATGTACATTATAATTCAAATGGTGTTAGAATTTATGGTGACGGTAGAGCCAAAGCAAATGCTAGTTTCTTAAATGGATTGGTATTAAGTCAAGGACAATACTTAGATAAAAGTGGACAACCAAGTTCATTTGATGTACTACAAAGTTCAAAATATAATAACTTTACTTATGAAATTACTGTTCAAAAAGAAATTGCCAAGTACAGAGACATTCTTTTAAACTTGTTACATCCTTCTGGTATGAAGGCTCTTGGTCGTTATTCTTTGAGGTCCAATACAAATTTTGTATCAACTGGAAACACAAGTTTAAGTATTGCTTATCCATTATCACATTATACTGGCAGCCAATTGTCATTAGTAACAATAAATCCAAGTGGCAATACAGGATACAGTAATGTAATTATATTCTCAGCTATGAATGGTGTTGGTATATTGGATACAGTAAGGCCAAACACTATAATATCTTTCACAACATTAACTGGAAATGTAATAACTTCTGATGTTGCAAGTTCAAACTCACAATCAAATACTGTTACATTTGTTGATAGTACATGGTTAACTGGTGCTTTAACTGCTAATGCAGCCAATGTAATAATTTTTGGAACCAGTATCTTCTATTAAACACAGATAAATAAAGACTATGACTACCACAAACCTTCTCACTTATAACGCAAAAGTAACCTCTGTTGAACAGGTATATTTTACACCTGTTGCTGTAATACCGCCATATTATACTGTGCCTCTGTCTTCCTTGTACTGTTTTTTGTCTAAAGTTGATCCTTGGGATGATGATAATAATCCACCAATACCAACTCAAGACCAAAAATATCTCAAACAAGTATTTAAAAACATGTTTGTGGCTAAACAAGTACAATCAAATGAATTGTCTCCTGTAGTTAAAAGAGTAAATTGGACTTCTGGAATTACTTATGATTACTATCGTGATGATATTGACATGTTTCAGACTGATATTAATGGTAACTATGTTTTAAATTTCTATGTTAAGAATAGATATGACCAAGTTTTCAAGTGTTTATGGAATAATAATGGCAGTACATCGACTTTAGAACCTTATTTTGAACCGGGTTCTTATGGAACAAACAATATCTACCAATCAAATGATGGTTACAAATGGAAATATATCTACACAATTGATTTAGGTTCAAAAGTTAATTTCATGGACACTAACTGGATGCCAGTACCTGTTGGAGCAAACACGCCGAATCCGTTGGTCTCAGCTGCTGGTGCAGGTAGTATCGATGTTATTAATGTGATTAACGGTGGTTCAGGTTATGATTTAGCTAATGATGTAGTTACGGTTACAGTTACTGGCGATGGTTTGGGTGCAACCGGCACAGTTAATGTTACTGACGGATCTATTAGTGATATTATTGTTACAAATCCAGGTACAAATTATACTAAAGCAAATGTTTCTATCACATCAACAAAAGGTTCTGGCGCTATAGCAATTGCACCAACATCACCTATTGGTGGCCATGGCTTCGATGCAGCATCAGAATTGGGTATATCACACATCATGTTTTCGATTCAATTTGATGGTTCGGAGAAGGGAAATATACCAACCGACATCACATATCATCAATTAGGTATCGTTATTAATCCAACTACATTGAACGATAATCCATCGCCAGCTAATGGATCAATATATAAAACAACAACCGATTTAGTTGTTGCTCCAGGATTTGGTGTATATGTTAATGATGAAATCATCTATCAGACCGACAAAAATGGAAATGTAACATTTACAGGTACTATATTAAGTTTTGATGTGGCAAGCAATGTAATTAGACTGATAAATACAACTAATCCTAAAGTAAACATGGGATTCAATAAAGACATCAACTATGACTTGAATAACTTCACTTTCACTGAAAGTATTCACCCTATGGATGTTAATACTGGAACTGATACATGGTATGCCGGATTTACAACTAATATGGTTCCTGCTTATGGTGTTGTTCTTAAGGATAAAAATGCTTTAGGTATTTTCGAAAACTCTGAATTAGTAGGTTCAGTTTACCCTAACCCT
Source organism: uncultured Flavobacteriales bacterium (assembly GCA_903899795.1). Lineage (GTDB taxonomy): Bacteria > Bacteroidota > Bacteroidia > Flavobacteriales_D > Crocinitomicaceae > CAIUKX01. The sequence goes on along the minus strand of CAIUKX010000528.1, from coordinate 5,822 downwards.
GCAAGTGATGCAGTTACTATTTCATTGAAAGCAGAAGGAAATGCAAAATTAATTGTTACTGATATTTCAGGAAAAGTGGTTATGAATAACCAAATCAGTTTATTGAACGGTGAATCTAAAGTGAACATCAATTCTCTTGAAACAGGAATCTACATTTTCAATGTAGTACTTGAAAACGGAGCTTCTTCACAATTCAGCGTGGTTAAGAAATAATCATTACAAGATAAAATGGAAAAGCCGAATGCAAATTTGCATTCGGCTTTTTTTCGCTCTCAGAATTCACTCTCATTGTGATTTATACTCCGTCACCATCAAAGATATTTCCAAGTCCTCCAAGAATACTCCCTTCTTCTTTTCTAGGACCAACTCCATATGCCAAAACTCTCGAAGCAAGACGTGAAATAGGTAACGTCTGTAGCCATACATCACCTGGACCTTTCAATGTTGCAAAGAAAATTCCTTCACCACCAAAAAACATGTTTTTAACACCCCCCACATATTTGATATCGTAATCCACTTCTTGTGAATAAGCTACAATACAACCTGTATCAACACGTAATGTTTCTCCAGGTCGCAATGTGCGTCTGATGATGTGACCACCAGCGTGACAAAAAGCCATTCCATCACCTTCCAATTTCTGCATAATGAAACCTTCACCACCAAATAATCCGGTTCCTAATTTTTTCTGAAATTCAATTCCAATAGAAACACCTTTAGCTGCACATAAAAATGCATCTTTCTGACAAATTATTTTTCCGTTATATTGACTTAAGTCGAAAGGAATGATTTTCCCTGGATAAGGTGATGCAAAAGCCACTTTCGCTTTTCCGGAAGTTGTATGCGTATAGGCAGTCATGAACATACTTTCTCCTGTCAACAAACGTTTTCCAGCACTGAACAATTTGCTCATAAATCCTGTGTTTTGCTGTGCAGAACCATCTCCGAAAATAGTTTCCATTTCTATCCCTTCATCCATGTACATAAATGCTCCGGGTTCAGCCATTACAGTTTCCTGAGGGTCCAATTCAATTTCCACACATTGCATTTCCGATCCGATGATGTTGTAATCAATTTCGTGATTCGTTTTCATTTCTCAATTTATATTTAATTGATTCATACTTCTTCCATTCCTTTGACTAAGTTATTTTTTCTCACTGATTCGCCAACATCTGAAAAGTGAAAAATTGTTAAACAAGACTTTGATATACATATCAAATAATTCAATATCAATAATTTATACAATTTGTGTTTTACTGTTTTTGATTTTTTCCATAGAAATTGTTAAACGTATTTATATTTATCGTAATATTGCGATAAATAGATAATAAAAATGGGACTCACAAAAACGGACATCTTTACTGACGAACAAAATGAACTGGCAGCGATTGCCAAAGTTCTGGCTCATCCGGCAAGAATCGCAATACTTCAGGAATTGATCAAACTGAAATCATGTGTCTGCGGAGAGCTGGTAACGGAAATCGGACTTGCCCAAGCAACAATTTCTCAGCATTTGAAAGAATTAAAGTCCATCGGAATTATCAAAGGGACTATCGACGGGACAAGTATGTGTTACTGCATCGATCAGGAAAAATGGAAAATGATCCAACATCAGTTTACTGCATTTCTTGAAGTGGACTTTAACAACAAAAGTTGCTGCTAGTCTGATTATTAATCATTAATAAAATACAAAAAGTATGAAACTCTCTGATTTTAAAAATAAACTCAATTCATTAGAAACTTTGAATTTTGTTTTACCAAACGGTACATCTGTACCCAATCACTTTCACATCACTGAAGTAGGTGAAATTTCCAAACATTTCATCGATTGCGGGGGAACTGAACGCCTCGAAAAAGTAGTCAATTTTCAATTGTGGGAAGCAAACGACTTTGAACATCGCTTAACTCCTCATAAGTTAAATAGTATTATTTCGTTATCAGAAAAAGTACTCGGAATTGGTGATTTGGAAATCGAAGTTGAGTATCAAACAGATTCAATTAGTAAATTTGGTGTGGCATTTGAAAATGGTCAATTTTTGCTCACCAACAAGAATACGAATTGTTTGGCAAGTGACAAATGTGGGATTCCACAGGAAAAATTAAAAGTTAACCTAGTGGATCTTTCCGAAGGAAAAGCAAGTTGCGCTCCTGGAGGTGGCTGCTGCTAAGGTAAGGGTGAGAATTGAGAGTGAAATCTAAAACTCACTCTCAATTCATAAATTTAAATTGATATAATTAGAAAACATGATAAAAACAGTAAAAGACATTCTGGTCCTTTGTACTGGTAACAGTTGCAGAAGTCAAATGGCAGAAGGATATTTAAGACATTTTGCCGGAAAAAAAGCAACTATCTACAGTGCTGGTATTGAAACACACGGTGTAAATCCTTTAGCAATAAAAGTAATGGCAGAAGATGGTATTGATATTTCCAACCATAAATCGAACAATGTGAACGAATACATGGATATTGATTTCGACTTAATCTTAACAGTTTGTAACAATGCCGAAGAAAATTGTCCCTATTTCCCATCAAAAGCGTTGAGATTCCATTATAATTTCCCTGATCCTGCAAAAGCAACTGGAACCGAAGAAGAAATTTTGAATGAATTCAGGAGAACAAGAGATTTGATAAAAGTATATTGTGAAAAATTTCTTAAAATACACATTACTTCTAACGGAAAAACTTTCGAAAATTTCCAGCAATAAGATGCAGCAAAAAAAACACTATCTCCTTTTATCAGTTCTGCTCTCATTTTCTCCACTTACAAAAAGTCAAACTGTATCGGTTGGTGGAGTTTTTCCAACAATAGATCATTCCGGAAAGCTGACAGATAAATTATCGTATGGTATTTATTACTTCGGTGCTTTTCCTTTGGTCAACTTTAAAAGTCCAAATCTCTCTAAAGACGCCTATTTTCATCTGTTATATTTGGAACAAGCTGTTCATTATCAACTCAACAAAAATTGGACGATGACAGGCAGTTATCTCTATCAGCGAGCAAATGTGGTCTACACTAATTACGTCAATGAAAATCGTTTATACGCCCAGGCAAAATACAAACATTCGATTGGAAAAATAGACCTTTGGCATCGTTTTCGTTTTGACGCACGATTTATTCAAAACAGAAAAACAAACTCTTCACCCTTCACAGATAGAGTCCGTTATCAAATCGGGGCAACAGTACCTATCAATGAAAAATGGTATGTAACTGCCTATGAAGAAGCTTTTTTCAATACTTTTAAGAACGCTGGAAAAGTCTACGGAGAAAATTGGTCTACAATTGCACTTGGAAAAAAATTAAATGAAAGAAACAAAATCGAAGCCGGACTTTTATACGTGACCTGGAACATTGGAAGCAGAAATTGGTTTAACCAGTATTATTTCCAGTTCACTTGGATTAATAACTTGAACTTTACAAAAACAGCAAAATGAAAAAATACATCGTTGAATTCGTAGCATCCTTCTTCCTCATTTTTTGCGCAACTGGCGCAGTGATTATCGACCAACAGGCAGGAGGTATTGGACATTGGGGAGGTTCTGTGGCAGCAGGAATGATCGTCACGCTCATGATTTTAGTCTTCGGATCAATCTCAGGAGCACACATGAATCCAGTTGTTACATTTGTTGCAGCCGGAATGAATTTGTTTCCCAAAAAAGATGTCCTGCCCTATTTCGCAGCACAAATAGCCGGAGGAATTTTTGCTAGTTTTTTTCTTCATATTTTGTTTCCAGAAAATGAATTGCTTGCCTGCACTTTACCAGCCGGTAATGAAATTCAATCCTTTGTTTTGGAAATCGTATTGACATTTCTCCTTGTAATCGTTATCCTCTTCTTAACACAGGGCAGCGAGCAACAAAAAACAGCTGCTCCATATGCTATTGGTACGGTAGTAGCACTTAATATTCTTTTTGCAGGACCGATATGCGGAGCAAGTATGAATCCGATTCGAAGCCTTTCACCTGCAGTTGTTTCCAATCATTTTGAGCACCTCTGGATTTACCTAATGGCTCCTTTTATCGGTGGGATTTTAGCCGGACTTTTTTGGAAAATGATCGACTCAATGAAGCAATGATTGAGTCAATAAAATAAACACAATCCCTAAAATTTCTTAAAATTCAAAGAGATATAGGCAATTATTAACATAACTCACTTTTTTGAGTTAATTTTGTATCCTATTAGAAAAACGATTAAATACAACACGCTATGGCTGAAGTAATGCAAGACTTGGGAATTCAAGAAATCCTTACACAATTTGGAATTGAAGAAATAAATAACGGAGCTTCAATGGGAAGCAAATGGTTCAAAACCAGAGGAGAGCGTATCGACTCATTCTCACCTGTTGATGGAAAGTTGATTGCATCAGTAAATGCAGCTACTGAAGTTGATTATGAAGCAGTAATCTTGAAAGCTCAAGAAGCATACAAAGTATGGAGAACGGTTCCATCACCTAAAAGAGGAGATATCGTTCGCCAGTTAGCTGATCGTTTACGTTTTCATAAAGAGTCTCTTGGGAAATTAGTTTCTTACGAAATGGGGAAATCTTTACAAGAAGGTCTTGGTGAAGTACAAGAAATGATCGACATCTGTGATTTTGCAGTTGGATTATCACGTCAACTATATGGTTTAACAATGCACTCTGAACGTCCTGGACACAGAATGTACGAGCAATATCACCCAATCGGAATTGTAGGTATTATTTCTGCTTTCAATTTCCCTGTGGCAGTTTGGAACTGGAATACAGCTCTTGCTTGGGTTTGTGGTGATGTTTGTGTTTGGAAACCATCTGAAAAAACACCAATTACTGCAATCGCGTGTCAACAAATTACAAAAGAAGTTTTCGAAGCAAATGGTGTTCCTGAAGGAGTATCATGTGTGATCATCGGTGGTGCTGAAATTGGAAAATTAATGGCAGAAGATGTACGTGTTCCTTTGGTTTCTGCAACGGGTTCAACACGTATGGGTAAATCTGTTGGTGCAGCTGTTGGTGCCCGACTTGGAAAATCATTATTGGAATTAGGTGGAAACAACGCTATCATCATGGCTCCAAGCTGTGATTTGAAAATGGTTATTCCTGGCGCTGTTTTCGGTGCAGTAGGAACGGCTGGTCAACGTTGTACAACCACTCGTCGTTTGATCGTTCACGAAGACATTTATGACAAAGTGTTGGAGTCAATGGCAAAAGCATATACACAACTTCGTATCGGTAACCCATTAGATGAAAATAACCATGTGGGACCTCTTATCGATAAAGATGCAGTTCAAATGTACCTTGATTCATTAGAACAAGCAGTAGCACAAGGAGGTAAAGTAATCGTTGAAGGTGGTGTTTTAACAGGTGAAGGATATGAATCCGGATGCTATGTAAAACCTGCAATCATTGCTGCTGAAAATCATTATGCGGTTGTTCAACACGAAACGTTTGCTCCGATCCTTTATGTAATGAAATATTCAGGTGGAGTAGAAAATGCTATCAAAATCCAAAATGGAGTTCCGCAAGGATTATCTTCAGCGATCATGACGAACAGCTTGAAAGAATCTGAATTGTTCCTTTCATACGCTGGATCTGATTGTGGAATTGCTAACGTAAACATCGGTACTTCAGGAGCTGAAATTGGTGGTGCATTCGGTGGTGAAAAAGAAACAGGTGGTGGACGTGAGTCTGGATCTGATGCTTGGAAAGTATACATGAGACGTCAAACAAATACAATCAACTATTCTGATAGCTTACCATTGGCTCAAGGAATCAAGTTTGAATTATAATATTCTGAAAATATCTGTTAGAAGGCTGTCCTTTGTGACGGCCTTTTTTGATTCAATATTAAT
>CAIUKX010000527.1 GCA_903899795.1 uncultured Flavobacteriales bacterium | reverse complement strand
CTACGTTTTGTTTTTGGTTTTTGGTTTGAAACTGTTTCATTTGTATTTGCATCTTTTTTTCCTCATTCATTTTTAATCGAATATACGAACTTTTACGAATCCGATAATTTATGGATAATAATTTATCGAACCACGAATACGGTGAAACAGTTTCGGCAACATCAGAGGATCTTTTAAAACTACCAGATATAGTTCAAATACTTTTAGAAAAGTATCAACAAGGAAAATTAGATTTAGGAACACAAGAACAAAATAAAAAAGATTTAGAATTGTGGTTTTGTAGAAATAATGAATTACATAAATGGGAACCTCCCGACAACCATCCTATCACTGGACTCGAAATATGCCGCGGATGTAAAAGACAACGGAGCGACAGCGGTGTTTCCAATAGCTGATGGTGTGGAATCACCATCTGAATTTCATGTTGCAATTATTCAAATTTTACATTTTCAAGCATTCAATTCCATTTATAATATCACAGATGACAATAATAAACTAGAAATATTTATTCAAAAATATAATTCAACTGCTACCGCATTGGACTCCACAAATACAAGTACTGTCATTACAATTGCAAACGGGTCTTATACCACAACCAGTATTGTAACAGCATTAAATAATGCAATATTATCAAGCTGCGCGGCAGTACTTAGAGGGTCCAATTCAACTCAAGCAAATTATTATTACTACAATGGTTTTGGATATTCTGAATCAACTTCTGGTACAGAAGACATTTTAGAACCACTCGTGTTTGATTCAACAACTGGTTATATTACTTTTCAAATCCCAACACTTTCCATCATGAATGATTCAACAACGCTCGGAACCTATTCTACATCTACTGGAATTCAAGGAAATAGCACGTTTGCAAGTAATATTTATAGCGGGTTTTACCTCTTGGGTGGTAACTATGATGGTCTTTTAAAAACATTAGGATTTTCTTTTGCAAGTTTTCAATTACCCACAGCAACCTCCAGAAATGGTTTTGGGGTATACTTAAAACCAACTATTACTTCAGCTAACAACACCATATCTGTGACGTATGCATTAGAACCGAATTAGGTAGCTTACATGAACAACAGTAGTTACCCTGATATTTTTGCATCTGGTAATTTACAACCCCCGCAAATGCTTGATTTGTCTTACCCTCGATCATTGAACATTGTATCCAACGGCATTCCAACAACCAATCGCTCGGTAACACCAAATTTAAGTTTTGGGAATTTATTTGCCAATATTCCAGTCAATTGTAATTTTGGGGAAATTATTTACTATGAACCAACTGTATCATTTCCTATAAAAGTATCTCGCTTAAATTTAAATAGTCTGACAATAACAATCTTGGACGAAAATGGTGAAGTGGTAGATTTTAATGGATCGAATTGGCAATTAGTTCTTGGACTAAATTGGGTATTGGATATTGGGGCAACAGGAGACGAAAACGTCTACCAAGGTCGCAATTTACTGGAACCATTGTTTAATACCGCATTTGATCCATTACAGAAGAAACGAAGATATTAACTAAATAAATTGTTGCCGTAATAAAGACCATATTTTTTTCTTGTACTTCTATGAGCATAAGGCAAACCACGTGGATCTCTTCTTCGATAGGTAAGTACGATGCTGCCGGATTTGACAGGGTAGAAGCGAAAGCTCCGGCAAAAGATCCTAAGGAAATTTATG
>CAIUKX010000526.1 GCA_903899795.1 uncultured Flavobacteriales bacterium | reverse complement strand
TTATTATTCAATAATAAATTGGAAGATGATACTTGAATTGAATGTTTAGATCCGATATTGTAATTTATTGATAAAGATGGATTTATTCTTGTTTGAAGCTTGTAGTTTGAAAGTGTGTAGACATAATAATTTGAGAAATAAAAACGCTGAAATGCATCCGGCCATTTTTGTTCGATGTGCATAGCTCCAACAATCTTAAGTGAACGAATATTTAAATTAATCAAACTTTTGTTGGACCATTCCCGCCCTGCTCCTATCAGATTTAAATTCAAATCATTTTCCAAATAGAATTTATTTGATGAATATTTGATTAAACTGGTAAGGTTTAATTCGTTGATATGATGATGGTTTCCTAGATTTTGATAGTCCCAGTAACGGTGTTGAATCAATGCATCCAAATAGAGTCTTTTGGTGCTGGTGTATACCCCTGCCCCATTTCGAATACCGGCAAATCGATATTGATCTCTGGTTTTATTGGGATCGATGTTAGAGTTTGGAACAGCATCGATTTCACGGTAAACCCGCGATGTGGCTTCGTATTTATGCTGTGTGATGATTCCTAAACCATGGAGAGAATCGTTGAGAATATTGATGTAATTCGTTAATTTGACATTGGCGAGTTTAATACTGTCTTTGGCATCGGATTTTGCGACAGGTGGAAATTCAAGTCCTTGTGTATTAATGTTACTGAAATCGGTCGCTCCACCATTTAAGCCTATGATCCGACTTGCGTATGATCCTTCAAGTTTAAAAGAATAAAATTTATCGTTTCGGCGAAGCTGGAGGTTCACAAGGTTGTCGTTGTACTTGCTGTTTCGCATGAAACCATTGGTACTGCTTCGAATTCCGTCTATATTGATCAATGTTTTTTTTGAAAATGCTTGCTGGTAGTCGAAATGTAGAAATTGACTTCCTTTGGAACCAAATGAATACGTGAATCCGAGGTGAGGTGTTCCGGAGAAAATCATTGGTTTCAGTTGTGGAATTGTTCTGAAGTTTTGTAGCCCGGGTCTACCCATTAATAATTGAGGCGTAAAAGTGTTATTGGGAAAATTCATCGCTCCTCCCGGAACAGTCGATAAATTTCTGGCGTAACTCATGTCCAGAGAATCGGTTTCTCCCCCTACTCTTTTGCCGAAAAAGGTGGTGTCTCTCTCTTGTAATAATTGATTTTGTCCGAACAACTGACTTGAAATAAGCATGCTTAACAGAAACGAAGCAAAAAAATACGTTTTTCTAATTCTGTTTTTCATGTATTTGAAACCGTTGTACTTAAGATCGTATGAAACGAACATTTGTTAGTTGTAAATTCCAGAAAGATAAAGGTATAAAAAAAGGGGCAAAAGCCCCCTCATTATCTTTAGAATGTTCTTCTTACAATTTGTTAATCATAACTTGCAACCCTGATTTAAGGTTAGCTGCTTTGTTTGAATGAATAACGTTAGTTTTTGCTAATTTATCAATCATTGCAACAACACTTGGGAATAATTTTTCCGCTTCAGCTTTGCTTTCAGATGCACGCAACTTACGAACAGCATTACGAGTTGTTTTATGTTGATATT
>CAIUKX010000525.1 GCA_903899795.1 uncultured Flavobacteriales bacterium | reverse complement strand
GATATGGTGGTGATGCGCCATCCAAATCCTGGAGCAGCAAAATTTTTATCTGAACGAATCGACGCAAAAGTTGTCAATGCAGGTGATGGAACGCATGAACATCCCACACAGGCATTATTAGACGCCTACTCCATCCGCGAGCGACTTGGATCTGTTGAAGGAAAAAAAGTTGTAATTGTTGGTGACATTTTGCATTCACGTGTAGCCTTATCTAATATATACTGCCTTCAAAAACTAGGCGCCGAAGTGATGGTTTGCGGTCCTACCACTCTAATTCCAAAATACATTCATGAATTGGGTGTTAAAGTTGAACATAATCTTCTATCAGCTTTGGAGTGGTGTGATGTTGCAAACATGTTACGCATTCAGTTGGAAAGACAAGAAATCAAATACTTTCCATCGTTGAGAGAGTACAGCATGCAATTTGGCCTTAATAAAGAGATTTTGGATTCCCTTTCAAAAGAAATTATAGTTATGCATCCCGGCCCGATTAACAGAGGAGTTGAAATCACAAGTGATGTTGCTGATTCAAAGCAATCCGTTATTCTTCAGCAAGTTGAAAATGGAGTTGCCGTTCGAATGGCTGTAATCTATTTATTAGCTTCAAAAATTGGACGTCAGTAATATTATTTATTTATATTTGTGAAAACACATTCTACAATGAATTTTAGAACGACACAAAATAAATTAAATGCCGTTATCAAATGTAACGTAGAGAGATTAACTGCTCAAAACGCCCCAGAACTAAAGGCTGAACTTTTGGTTTTAAATAAAAATGGAGTCAACAATATTGTTCTCGATTTATCAGCTACCAAGTATTGTGATTCCTCAGGTTTAAGTGCTGTACTTACGGGTAATCGCCTCTGCAAAGACACGAATGGTAAATTCATCCTTTGTGGTCTTCAGTCTAGTGTACTGAAAGTTATTCAAATTGCACAACTTGATAAAGTACTTCATCTTTCTGATAATGAAACTGAAGCTCTCAAAGTCATTGAAATGTGAATTTCAGTATTACCATTTTAGGCTCTGGTGCCGCTCTCCCCACTTTCTCAAGAAATCCTTCATCACAGTACATCGAATGTAACAATCGCCACATTTTAATTGATTGCGGTGAAGGAACACAAATGCAAATGCGCAAGTTTGGCGTTAAATTCCAACGAATATCACACATCTTAATTTCCCATCTTCACGGTGATCATTTTTTTGGCTTGGCAGGTCTCCTCAGCACCATGCATTTACTAGGAAGAGACAAAGGAATTACCATATACGGACCTCAAGGTTTGGAACAAATTATCCGAAGTCAACTAGAAATCGGAGGCACTAAATTAGATTTTGGTATCACATTTATTACCCTTGATGGTAAATCATCACAACTGATCTTTGAAGATAAACTGATCGAAATTCACACTTTCCCTCTAAAACACAGAGTCCCGACCAATGGATTCTTAATCAAAGAAAAAACAAAAGAATACAATCTGCTGGGTGATCTTTTTAAACAAGATGGACTTTCGATAAAATTCATTCAAAAATTCAAGAACGGAGAAGATGTAGTCGACGAAAATGGAAAAACACATTATTTCAAAGATTACACAACACCTCCTCCACCTACTCGATCCTATGCCTATTGTTCAGACACAATTTATTACGAAAATATTATTCCTTCTATATCCAATGTAGACCTGCTTTATCACGAAGCGACTTTTACAGAATTACACAAACAGCGAGCTAAGGCAACTTTTCATTCCACGGCAATTGATGCTGCTAAAATTGCTATTAAGGCCAATGTAAAAAAATTACTTTTAGGACATATTAGCTCTCGGTTTGAAAATGGTGATGAACATCTTAAAGAAGCAAAAACAGTTTTCGATAATACAATTGTCGTTGAAGATGGAAATAATTTTGAAGTCTAAAATTTGAAAAACTGAAAAATATGACTAAATTTGTCATGAAATAATCGGTCATGAAAAATTTAATCAAAAATAGCCGCAAAAAAAAAGGTCTAAAAACAAGAGAATTAGCCCAACTACTATCTGTTGATCAAGCAATTATCAGTAAAATAGAAAGCGGATCAAGATATCCGACCAAAAATCAAATAACTCAATTAGCAAAAATTCTAGAAATCCCACTAGATCAAATAATTCCTTTATGGATAAAAGAAAAAATATTAAACGAATTTCAATACGATGATTACACACAAACTGCACTTTCAATGGTTCAGGAAGAACTTGCACTGTACAGTAAAAACAATACATTTTCAATTTCAAAAACCCTCCAGGAAAAATTAGATGAAATCAATTCACTAAAAAGTCAATTGGATAAACTCCGTGAATTTGATAGCTATAGAATAGCACAAGCTCTGGAGTTAGAATATACCTTTGAAAGTAATCGTATTGAAGGAAATACACTTACGCTTCGCGAAACCGATCTGGTCATCAATGAAGGACTCACCATCTCAGGAAAAAGCATGAGAGAGCATTTAGAAGCAATCAATCACCAAGAAGCTATCAGCTATGTCAAGGATTTAGTGCTCCGCAAAATTTCAATCAACGAAAAAGAGCTACTAATCATTCATAACCTGATATTACGAAGTATTATGCCAGAGTATGCAGGTAAATACCGAAATATTCAGGTTATGATCAAAGGAAGCACATATATGCCACCCCAACCTTTTCTTGTACAAAAACAAATGGAAGAATGTTTCGAATGGTATGAAATAAATAAAACAAAGTTACACCCCATTATACTAGCTGCGGAGATGCATGAACGCATTGTTACCATTCACCCTTTTGTCGATGGCAACGGTAGAACATCACGCCTCATTATGAATCTAATTTTACTTAAAAATGGATTTGTAATCGCCAATATTAAAGGAGATTATGAAACCCGAATGAATTATTACAACACATTAGAAAAAGCACAAACACAACTTATCAAAGAGGATTTCATACATTTCATTGCTTCAGTAGAAATCGATTGTCTAAAACGTTATTTATCAATACTGCACTAAAATACATCCAAAAAACCTCTCTCAAAAAAGTGTTCATAATTTCCTAATATTTTGATTATTTTATAATCAATTTATGATTATTTTTGAATCATAAAATTGAAATTGAAAAACAAATGATGATGCAATCCCAACAATTGACAGTTCAAAACTCACTGTTAGCTTGTGTAAATCATCACAGTTCAATCGTTATATTTGTAAGTTATCCAACAAAAAGTATTTAAATGGCAGAAAATCAATATACAGAAGACAATATACGGTCACTAGATTGGAAAGAGCACATTCGCTTGCGACCGGGTATGTACATTGGTAAGTTGGGCGACGGCGCTGCTGCTGACGACGGAATCTACATTCTTGTGAAAGAGGTGATCGATAATTGTATTGATGAATTTGTCATGGGAAATGGAAAACGGATCGATGTCAAAGTAAAGGACGGAATTGTTACCGTTCGTGATTACGGCCGTGGAATTCCTTTGGGAAAAGTAATTGATTGTGTTTCACAAATCAATACGGGTGGAAAATACGATTCGAAAGCCTTTAAAAAATCGGTTGGACTAAACGGTGTAGGAACCAAAGCAGTAAATGCCTTATCATCACGATTCAGAGTTTACTCAGTCAGAGATGGTGAAAAAAAAGAAGCCATTTTCATTCGTGGTGAATTGACCGAGGATTTAAAACTTGAAAAGACAGACGAAACAAATGGTACATACGTTGAGTTTGTACCGGATGAGGTGATCTTCAAAAAATACGGCTTCAAAACTCCTTACCTCGCTAAAATGATGTGGAATTACTGTTACCTCAACAGAGGATTAGCAATCTATTTCAATGGTGAAAAATACCAATCCAAAGATGGTTTAAAAGATTTATTGGAAAACAACATGGACGGTGATCCATTGTACCCAATCATTCACTTAGAAGGAGAAGATATTGAAGTTGCGTTTACCCATGGAAAAACATACGGGGAAGATTATTACTCCTTCGTCAATGGTCAACATACAACACAAGGAGGAACACATCAAAGTGCCTTCAGAGAATCAGTTGCAAAAGTAATTCGCGACTTTTACAACAAGAATTATGAAGCATCTGACATACGTCAATCCATTGTTGCTGCGATTGCAGTTAAGGTCGTTGAACCTGTATTCGAATCCCAGACAAAAACCAAATTAGGGTCTCAGGAAATCGAACCGGATGGAAAATCAATGCGGGCATTTATTAATGATTTCCTAAAAGAATCATTGGATAACTATCTGCACAGAAATCCGGATGCTGCGGAGATGATCGAACGCAAAATAAAACAATCGGAAAGGGAACGAAAAGAACTTTCAGGTATTCGAAAAATTGCACGCGACAGAGCTAAGAAAGCTAATTTACATAATAAAAAACTGCGTGACTGTAGAATTCATTTAACTGATTTAAAAGACGAACGACGAGAAGCTTCCACACTTTTTATAACGGAAGGTGACTCAGCAAGTGGTTCTATTACCAAATCAAGAGATGTAAATACACAAGCCGTTTTTTCACTTCGTGGAAAACCGCTGAATTGCTATGGTATGACAAAAAAGGTGGTCTATGAAAATGAGGAATTTAATCTCGTTCAGGCCGCACTAGATATTGAGGACGATATGGACAATCTTCGTTACAATAATATTGTCATTGCTACAGATGCCGATGTCGACGGTATGCACATCCGAATGCTATTGTTGACTTTCTTTCTTCAATTTTTCCCTGATTTGATCAAAAGAAATCATGTCTACGTATTGCAAACACCATTATTCAGAGTCAGAAATAAAAAGAAAACCATTTACTGTTATTCTGAAGACGAAAGAAGAAATGCAATTGAAGAACTTGGTAAAAATCCTGAAATAACACGATTTAAAGGTTTGGGAGAGATTTCACCGGACGAATTTAAATATTTTATTGGTGCTGATATCCGTTTGGAACCAGTAATTCTCTCAAAAGATGCTTCAATAGATTCAATATTATCCTATTACATGGGTAAAAACACACCTGAACGACAAAATTTCATCATTGAAAACTTAAGAGTCGAAAAAGACCTTGCTCAAACAAATGATGAGATGGAAACTGAAAAGAAAGACGATAGCGATAACTTAGAAATAGCTTCATAACATGGCTGAAGACGAATTGGAAGAAAATACTCAAAATCCGGAAGAATCATCTAATCCATTTGATGGAAACTCCATCGACGACAAGATCATTCCTGTTGGTGGATTGTACGAAAACTGGTTTTTGGATTACGCCTCTTATGTTATTTTAGAAAGAGCGGTTCCTTCTCTGCATGATGGACTTAAACCTGTACAAAGGAGAATCCTCCATTCCATGAAGGAAATGGATGATGGTCGTTACAATAAGGTAGCCAATATCATTGGAAATACGATGAAGTACCACCCTCACGGTGACGCTTCGATTGGTGACGCTTTGGTACAGTTAGGACAAAAAGACTTATTAATCGACTGCCAGGGACACTGGGGAAATACACTTACGG
>CAIUKX010000524.1 GCA_903899795.1 uncultured Flavobacteriales bacterium | reverse complement strand
GGCGTCATATGTTAATGATTTTATATTTTGAAGTGGTATTGTTGCAAGGCTTTTTTCATAATTAGTTGTAATTCTAATAGTAGAGTTTTCATTTGTATCGATCTCAATATTTTCCCAGCGAGGAACTATTTTTATGAAATTTTGGTCTGCCTCATAAAGCATACCATATAATACGTGGGTTGAATTTCCTTCGTTTAATTCTAGTGTGATTCCTCTACCTGATTTAAGTTTCTTCTTATTTGAATTATTCCATTTTTCAAATTCAAATTTGACTTCTGAATTATAGATTACTACTGTATCTTTTTCAAAAGTAATTTGTGAGGATATAATTCTTACAATAAAAAGAAAAAATAGGGTAATTGCATATTTCATAATTCAGACTAAAATAGGTTATAAATCTAGGTTTTTACATCTTTCCACCATTATAAAATGGTGCTTATTATTTGTTCCCTTAACATAAGGAATTACCTCAGATGATCTTTATAGCAGCTACTTTTGATTCTTTCGCAAGACAAACTTACCCAAAATATCGCAAACAAAATAGAGTATATCTACACAATCTTTTTACAAGAAATACGATAAAACAAAAATATAGATTATCATTTACACACTTTATGGGAGACTACCTGTGAAACAAGCTCCTGCAGTTATAAAACTCATGACTGCAGATTGGAATCTCACAGTTGTAGTTAGGAAACTCGGGGTTGCAGTTTGGAATCTCGCGGTTGCAGTTATAAAACTCATGACTGCAGATTAGAATCTCACAGTTGTAGTTTGGAAACTCTGGGTTGCAGTTTGGAAACTCGCGGTTGTAGTTAGGAATCTCGCAGTTGCAGTTAGGAAACTCGGGGTTGTAGTTGTAAATCTCAGAGTTGCAGTTGTAAAACTCGCGGTTGCAGTTTAGAAACTCACTCATGTAACTATTCATTTCCAACGAAACGAAAATAGTTCCCCTTTTGGGTTCGGCTTTAAGGGGAGACCACCTTCAAATCTAAAATCCAATTGCCTGTCAATAAAGATTTATCGATCATGCGTCTTTTGTCTTTCGTCTTATAGTCATACATCCAAAAAAAATGTATCTTTGTTTCTTGAAAATTTCAATCCGATTTGTTTCAAATCGGTTGCTATCCATACAAAAGAAGAGAAGTATATGAACAATTGGTTTACAGTAAAAGTTAAATACACAAAACAATTAGAAAACGGGACTTTCAAGCGAGTTTCTGAGCCTTATTTATTAGCTGCAATGACCTTTACAGATGCTGAAACACGTATCTACGAAGAATTAGGACAAATTATTCGAGGAGAATTCAATGTAGTAGGAATCAGCAGAACGGAAGTTCACGACATTTTTCACTATGAAGACAGTGATATGTGGTACAAGTGTAAAATTACATTTGACAGCGAAAGCGAAGAAGGAGATAAAAAGAAAAAAGTATCTCAGAATTTCCTGGTTTCAGCACATTCGGTAAAAGATGCGTTCGATCGAATCAAAGAAAGTTTATCTACACTAATGGTTGATTTTATCATTCCATCCATTATCATTTCTCCGATTGTTGATATTTTTCCATACCGTGAAGAAATGGACAAAGAAATTGGCCGTCGTCCTTTGGAAGAAGAAGATATCGTTGTTCACACACCAAAAGGAAAGAAAGTATATTCAGCACCGGCATCTGATTTAGAGGAAGCTGATCTGGATGTAGAAGATGAAATCGAAAGTGAATTCGAAGATGAATTCTCTGAAGAGGATGAATAAAAAATAACAGTTCAAATGGAAGATTTTCTAGAACAAATCAAAAACGATCATAGAGATTTTGATCACGGTAAATTGGAAGGT
>CAIUKX010000523.1 GCA_903899795.1 uncultured Flavobacteriales bacterium | reverse complement strand
GCGGGGACAAGCCTTGCTACAACTTAGCCAAATTGGCCTACAGTTTGATGAATCAAAAAGTCAAAATCCTTTTGCTTATTACACTGCTGCTATCACTAATAGTTTTACTCGCATTCTCAATTTAGAAAAGAAGAATCAAAACATTCGTGACGATATGCTGGAACAAGCTGGATTGAATCCTTCGTGGACCCGGCAGAACGCAGGTAAGAAGAATCCTAACTTTGGCACTGTGGTTACAAACATTGACATTACTGAATACAACAATGAGACTTAACAATGTTAGAAAATCTGAAACAAAAATTAAAAGAACAATACGATATAGATCAGTTTGTTTTTCTTGAAGATTTAGAGCACAGTCCTAGTTCTACCTTGTATCGGACATTGTCACCATTTTGTAGAGATGTTTTTGAACCCAACTATCGATTCATTTTTTTTAATTTTTCTAAATTACAAAAATCAACATTAGATCACATATTGTCAATTGTTGATTATTTAGATATTTCTCGATGTTTTGTGTTGATTATTACTAATCAGCAAGATACAGTTGATTATTTTAACTCAGTTGGTAAACCTTTCGGCTTGGAATTGGTTGACTACACAATCGAACACAGTTTGCCAGAAAATCCAGTGGTTCCTATGTTTCCAAATAGTATTATGTGTGCTCATGCCTGGAGTGGCCTGCATGTTAGTCCAACTGGTGTTCCTGGGCTATGCTGTGATTTTAACGGGGATATTGCCGATTCTAATAACCAACCATACAATATACAAACACACTCGCTTGATGAAATACTATCTAGCAATTATGTAAAAAATATTCGTGATATTTTTAGAAAAGGAGAAACGCCCAAAGAGTGTAAAAATTGTACAAACTCAGAGGCAACCGGTGGAGAATCTAAACGACGACTTACTCCATACAAGTTAGAAAATATCTACGGTAATATAAATTGGGAATCCGATCAGGTTGATAATCAAATTGGCTTCCTTGGTGGCCATTTAGGAAATCTTTGCAATCTGAAGTGTAGAATATGTAGCCCAGTTTATAGTTCTAAGATTGCCGTAGAGGTATCAAAATACGGAAATACCATCGAAGAAAAAAATAAAGCATATCAACTATTACAAGACAGTAACTGGGCAAAAAACTATCAAACATTTTGGACAACGTTAAAAGAATATACTCCTCAACTCTGCAATTTTGAAATACTCGGTGGCGAACCATTGATGTGGCCAGAAAATTTAAATTTTATGCAGTATCTAATAGATACTGGTCAAAGTAAACACGCCATTTTTGAATTTATTACCAATGGCACCCAGTATCCAGCAATTTTAGATCAAGCCAGCGAGTTCCGACGGTTGACTATTACTATCAGTATAGACAACACAGGACCAAGATTTGAATACGAACGATCTGGGGCCAATTGGGAATTAGTTGAGAAGAATGTTGATCGGTTTATTGCCAACAAAAATAAAAACAAATCCTTAAAAATTGGTGTCTGCATCACTATAAACATACAAAATGTTTTTTATTTGCCAGAATTAGTTAAATGGATAAACCATAAAAAAATAGATCATTATTATTACAATTTTTTAAATGGTCCAGATTACCTCTGTATTAACGATCTTACTCCAACGGCTAAAAAATTAGTGCTAGGCAAACTTGAATCGGCGGTTTTATTGCCTGCAGATAGAAAAAAACTGGATTATATTATTAACAGGTTACACCGTAGTTCCACATCAGATGGTAGTGAGTTTTGCCGTTACATGAGAGAAAAAGATATAATCCGAAATGAAAATTTCTCGATTTCTCATCCTGAGATTGCAAATGCCATGGGTTATGTGTTATAATATCAAGTATGAATCTATTTAAAAAAGTAGCAGTATGCACCGACATCCACTTTGGATTGAAGTCAAATAGTCTGCAACACAATCAAGACTGTTCTGATTTCATTGACTGGTTTATTAAAACAGCTAAAGCAAATGGGTGCGAAACGGGCATGTTCCTGGGTGATTGGTCGCATCAACGTGCGGCTATTAATATGCAAACATTACAGTATAGTTTGCGTAGTTT
>CAIUKX010000522.1 GCA_903899795.1 uncultured Flavobacteriales bacterium | reverse complement strand
TGCCGACAGAAATTATACCCAAAACATCAATTATTATCGGGTAGTTCAAATTGACTACGATGGAAAGAAAAGCTATTCTGATTTAATTTCAATAGACAATCGCGTAAAAAGTACCATTACTGTGGAAGCAATGGTGAATTTATCAGGTGAGAAGGTAGATGAAAATTATTCCGGTATCGTCATCAAAGTACTATCTAATGGTAAAACAATGAAATACTTACAATAAAAAATTATTTTTTTCTATCTCCAAGCCAACCTTGATCTATCTCTCAAAAAATGATTACACAAAAATACATTTTGTAAAAAAAGTCTTACTTTAGCTAAGATTATGAAAATTTTCAAGCTAAATAGATTTTTTGTTTTAACTACTGCAACCCTGCTTTCTTTTGCCTTATCTGCACAGAAGGACCTAGAGGAATTGGACAAACAAGCCTTTAAAGCGTTGGAAGAACACTCTGATCAAGCGGGTAGTTTAGCCAATGAAATGCTGAAAATCACTAAGGAAAACCAATCATCCAAACACACCATCAATGCCTATACAATTCTAGGAATCATTAACAAAGACAAAGGTTATTACGTTTCCTCTCTGAATTATTACCTCAAAGCATTGAATGCCGCTGAAAAGCAAAAAGACGAAGGGCGAATTTCCGCATCCTTGAACAACATCGGAGTCATTTATCAGTTACAGCAAAACTTTGTTACAGCCATCGATTACTTCAGCAATAGCCTGAAAATTGAAGAAAAATTCAATAACCCGTTACAAAAATCGATTCGCTACTACAACATCGGCGATTGTTACAAGGAATTAGACAGTTTCGATATTGCCCTTTCTTACTTCAACAATTCGCTCATCATTGAACAAAAATACAAGAACACGGAAGGGATAGTTTATGCGCTATTGGGAATTGCCGAGATTTACCTGGAAATCGGACAAATTGATAACGCCAAAGGCATTTTAGACAAAATAAATGTAAAACTAAAGGGCAGTTATATCGAAGAATCTATCTTCTACAACAAAATGCTGGGAACCTATTTCTTCAAAAAAAACAACTATGTTGAGGCTTTAAATGCCTATCAACTGGCAGAAAATATTTCTGGAAAACACAATTACCCAATTCATTTGGTTGAAATTTATAAATGTCAATTGATGGTTTACGAAAAACAAAAAAATTTAGCTTTGTTGGCCGGGACTTATAAAAAATTAACTCAGTTAAATGACAAATTAAGTGCGATTGAAATCCGAAATAAAATTCACGATTTGACGTATAACAACGAATTACAGAAAAAGGACATGGAGATCGCATTGATCAATGGCGAGAAAAATTTCGCAGAGAAACTAAATGTCTACAACACTAAAATCACCATTTTCCTTATTTTCTTATTACTTGTCATTGTAGGAATTGTTGTGTTCGGAATTCAAAAAAGAAAAAAATAAATTGAAAGAAAACTTGAAAACAAATATAAAAACATCCTTATTTTTCGCTATCTACCAGTTGGCGCTAATTTGGTTTTTCGATGTATTTTCCTTTCTGAAAACAGAAACAACACAGTTCGCGTTGTATTCAGGTATTTTTGTCTATCTCTTTATCACGACTTTTTTACTCAAAAACATTTTCGAAAAAATTCAGTTTGATTCTTTCATTGGACGAATCATGAATTCACTTACCTACCTGTTTTCAGCTATACTTACCGCTATTACCTGTTTACTGTTATTCAACGGGGATAAATCGATTG
>CAIUKX010000521.1 GCA_903899795.1 uncultured Flavobacteriales bacterium | reverse complement strand
TTCAATCAAATAATCAGTTTTTACAGTATAGAATTCAAGAAAAAGTGATAGTTAATATGCTTGTTTACTTTTTGTTAACCAAAAAATATAAGGAAGGTGTTGACTATATTTCATCGATTGAACGACAATTCATCAAAGACCGTGAATTGTATAATGCTTCTTTTTATGCTGAAGCCATTGATGGGGCTGCAATGATTTATTTTTTAGCAGGACACTATTCAAAAACACTCAAATTAGTCAATTTTATTTTGAATGATAAGAGTATTGATCGAATTGATATTCAATGCTTTAATAAGGTTTTAAATCTATTAATTCATTATGAATTAGGTAATTTTGATCACTTGGAATATGTATTGAAATCTACCGAATTATTCTTGATTAAAAACAATCATTACAATTCTTTTCGACGAGAGATTGTTCTTTTCTTCAAAGAAATTGTTTGTGAGGCGAATGAGCTTGTTATTAAAAATAAATTTAAGGAACTTACATCGATTCTTTCTGAAATTGAAAATAATGATGCTGAAAAATTCATTTTTAAATTATGCAATTTGAGGGAATGGGCTGAAAGTAAAATCACTATTAGTATGAGTGAAGAATGTGGGCAAAAATGAGTCTTGTCGTTTAATATGTGTATTGCCTTAATTGTTTGTTTTTGAGCTTCTTGAAGTTGATTTAATTCGTTTTTATACTGTTCTTTAAACTTAATACAAATGTGATTTCAATTATTTTTTTTTAGTTACTTTACTTTTATTTGCCTCAAGATTTTTTAAAACTATATACGCTATGAAAAGAACTACTAAAGCTGGTATTGGCACATTGTGTCTGCTATTTATCTTATTTTTATCACCTAACACCTACTCACAAAAGGTCAACAATGGAAATGATATCCTGATTCTGGGTAAAAATTCGAACACAGATCTTCCCAATTTCATTAAATTGACAAAAGGACAGGAAATCAAACAAAGTGAATTTTCTGTTTGGGTACTAGGCGTATTGGAGTTGCCTTCAGTTATTTCGTTTAAAGAATACAGTTCTGAAAAAGATGAATTGGGATATGTTCATACTCGATACAGAGAATATTTCAATGATTACCAAGTTAATTCTACAATGTTGATTACCCATAGCAAAAATGGTGTAATAGAATCTATCAATGGGGATTATATTAAACAATTTCAAACTAGTTATACACCACAAATTTCAGAAGAAAAAGCCTTGGGAAATGCATTAAAGAAAATCAATGCAAAAAAATACAAGTGGGAAAATAAAGAAGAAGAAATTGCAATGAGAGAAGCGTTAAAGAATCCTGATTTTACTTATAAACCGAAAGGTAAATTGGTGATTGCTCATGTAAAAGATGCTTCTTATTCATCCGAAAATATGCGACTTGCCTATAAGTTCGATATTTATGCTGAAGTTCCCTTGTATCATGCGAATGTTTTTGTCGATGCAATTACAGGTGCAGTCATTCTAGAAGAAGATTTAATTCATTTTGCTGATGTTGTCGGTACAGCAAATACAAGATACAGTGGGGGTAAGCCGTTGACATCGGATAATTATGGAACGAATCAATACCGTTTAAGAGAAACCGGACGTGGAAATGGTATCAGTACATACAACTGCAATAACGGAACATCGTATACCAATACAGATTTCACTAATACTTCCAGTACATGGAATCTTACTGGAGCAAATCAAGTGGCTACAGATGCACATTTTGGTACTGAAATGACATATGATTTTTATAAGCAAAAATTCAATCGAAATAGTATTGATGGAAATGGGTATGCTTTATTGAGTTACGTACATTACGATTATAATTATGAAAATGCTTTTTGGGATGGAACGCGAATGACCTATGGTGACGGGAATCCTTCCAATAGCACAAATCCGTTTACCTGTTTGGATGTTTGTGGACATGAAGTAACACATGGCTTAACAAGCAATACTGCTCAACTGGGAGGTTCAGGTAGTGGTGAACCTGGAGCATTAAATGAATCGTTTAGTGATATTTTTGGAACATGCATTGAAGCATTTGCGAGACCAACGCAGCACGATTGGATTATGGGAGCTGATTTTACTTCGAATACAATGTATCAAAGGAGTATGGCAAATCCTAGTGCTTATGGTCAACCTGATACCTATCAAGGAACAAATTGGGATTATGGAGGAGAGGTTCATAACAACAATGGACCAAGTAATTTTTGGTTTTACTTACTTTGTCAAGGTGGTACTGGTACAAATGATATCGGAAATGCATATAATGTAACTGGTATAACAATGGATAAAGCAAGTAGAATTGCATTTCGAGCATTAACAGTTTACTTCACATCTAACACAAATTATTCCGCTGTCAGAGGTTTTGCTATTCAAGCAGCTATTGATTTATATGGTATTTGTTCTCAAGAAGTTCAATCTACAACAAACGCCTGGTATGCTGTTGGTGTTGGAGGACAGTATGTCGCTCCAACTGTTACAGCCAATTTTTCAGCAACTCAAACTGTAGCATGTACATTACCTGTAACTATTCAGTTTAATAATACGACTGCAAACGGTTCAACTTACACTTGGGATTTTGGAGATGGAACTACTAGTACTGTTTCGAATCCATCTCATACCTATACAGTAGCCGGTATGTATAATGTATCATTAAATGCAATAGGTTGTAGCGGTTCAACCAATGATTCGGAAGTGAAAAATAATTACATAGTTATCAATCCCTTGACTGCTCCAACCGCAAATGGTGCGTCACGATGTGGGCCAGGCACTGTAAATCTTTCAGCAACTGGCACAGGCACTTTTGTTTGGCATGATGCGCAAGGTAATGTTGTAAATACGGGTGCCAATTTCACAACACCAAGTCTTTCAGCTAATACAACGTATTATGTGTCATCTGTGAATCAAGCGGCTAATGTTACAGGTGGTCCGGCTAGTTCCAGTATTGGGACAGCGGCGGCATTTAGTTTAACAACACGGTATTTGATATTTGATGTACTGCAACCCTGTACCTTAAAAACAGTGGATGTAAATGCAAGCGGTGCCGGGAATAGAACCATCCAATTGAGAGATTCATTGGGGAATAACCTAGATTCGATGGTTGTTAACATGCCAAATGGTCTTAGTACGGTTACGTTGAATTTTCCTTTAAATCCTGGTCAAAAATACCAATTGGGATTGAGTACAACCAGTACAGCAAATCTTATTCGAAACAGTGCAGGAGCAGTTTTCCCATATACGATAGGGAGCTATGTTAGTATCAATGGTACAAATGCAACTGCTGGTTATTATTATTTCTACTACAACTGGGTGCTACAACCATCATCTTGTAGTAGTGCATCCGTTCCTGTTGTTGCGACTATTAATTCTACCTCATCTCCAACAGGTGCTGTGACTCAATCTTTTTGTTTAGCCTCAACAATCGCAAATTTAACTGCTACAGGAAGTTCAATTCAATGGTATTCTTCATCAACTGGTGGTTCTGCATTATCAAGTTCGACAGCTTTAGTAAACGGGGCGACCTATTATGCCTCTCAAACTGTTTCAGGATGCGAAAGTTCAACTCGTTTGGCAGTAACGGTAACTGTTGGAGCAATACCGGCACCAACAGGATCGACAACACAATCATTTTGTTCAGCTTCAACAATTGCAAATTTAACCGCAACAGGAAGTTCAATTCAATGGTATTCTTAACCAACAGGAGGTTCAGCATTGTCAACTTCGACTACTATAGTAAACGGTACGACATATTATGCTTCTCAAACGGTTACAGGTTGTGAAAGTCCAACGCGCTTGGCAGTAGCTGTAACTGTTGGAGTAATGCCAGCACCAACTGGATCAGCAACTCAACCATTTTGTTCAGCTTCTACCATTACAAACTTAACAGCAACAGGAAGTTCAATTCAATGGTATTCTTCACCAACTGGTGGTTCAGCATTATCCGGTTCAACAGTTTTGGTAAACGGAACGACATATTATGCTTCTCAAACTGTTTCCGGTTGTGAAAGTCCAACGCGATTGGCGGTAACGGTAACTATCGGAACAACACAAGCTCCAACCGGATCGACAGCTCAATCATTCTGTTCAACCTCAACAATTGCAAATTTAACGGCAACAGGAAGTTCAATTCAATGGTATTCTTCACCAACGGGAGGCTCAGTGTTATCAACTTCAACCCAATTAGTAAATGGTAGTATTTATTACGCATCTCAAACCGTTTCAGGTTGTGAAAGCTCAGCACGATTGGCCGTCACTGTTACAATCGGCGCAACACAAGCTCCTTCTGGATTGACAGCACAATCTTTTTGTTCAGCGTCAACAATTGCGAATTTAAATGCAACAGGGAGTTCTATTCAATGGTACGCCTCAGCTTCAGGAGGTAGTGCTTTGGTTTCTTCTACTCCTTTGGTTAATGGAACAACATATTATGCATCACAAACGGTTTCTGGTTGTGAAAGTACCATTCGACTGGCTGTTAATATTACTATTAATATAGTACAGGCACCTACAGGAGGTTCTATTCAAAGTTTCTGTAGTTCAGCAACTGTAGCTAATTTATCGGCTACGGGAACTTCCATTCAATGGTATTTAACCCCATCTGGTGGAACTCCTTTAGTTACTTCCACAGCACTGATTAATAATATTCTCTACTATGCATCTCAATCAACCGGCGGATGTGTAAGTTCTAACCGTTTGACGGTGGCTGTAGTTGTACATCCAAATCCAACAGTTACAATAGCATCGCTACCAATTCTATGTACGAATTCAACACCATTGACTTTGACCCAAGGTTCGCCTACTGGGGGTGTTTATAGTGGTTCCGGCGTTACGGGAGGTATTTTTAATCCCGCTTCTGTCACAGTTGGGACTTACCAAATTACATATACTTATACAGATAACAATCAGTGTACAGGGTCGTCACAAAATTCTATAGTTGTGAGTAATTGTGCAGGAATGAGTGAATTAAACGAGAACTCATTTTTGATTTATCCTAATCCGGCAAATGAATCGATTGTGATTTCTTCTAACTCTGATTTAATTAAATCCGTTCAATTGTTTGATAATACAGGAAGATTGGTTGTCGCACAAGAAACGGCAGAATTTGTTTCAAGTATACAACTCGACGTTAGTAATTATGAACAAGGCGTATACACAGTTCGAATAAATTCCGGTTCAAATCGTGTGATTCAGAAAATAGTAATCAATAAATAAGCTAGAAATATCTCTCCAAAAAAAGCGGCCTCAAATTTTGGGGTCGCTTTTTTGTTTTTGTAGAATTCATTGTGAAAAAAAAAGCCCTGCGAAGTTACAGAGCTTTTGTATAAATATGTTTAAGAATTTTATCCTACCAATGCTTCGTAAGCAGAGGCATCCAATAATTCGCTGATTTGTGAAGAATCACTTACTTTAACTTTGATCATCCAACCTTTACCAAAAGGATCAGAGTTTACTAACTCCGGATTAGCTTCCAATTCAGTATTGAATTCGATAATTTCACCTGCAAGCGGCATGAAAAGATCTGAAACTGTTTTAACAGCCTCAACCGTTCCGAAAACTTCTTCTGAATCCAAAGATTCACCTTCTGTTTCAATTTCAACGTAAACAATATCACCTAATTCACCTTGTGCGAAATCAGTAATTCCGATTGTTGCTACATCACCATCTATGCTCACCCATTCGTGATCCTTTGTGTACTTAAGATTTGCTGGAATATTCATTTTCTATAATTTTGAGATACAAATGTATAATTTTTTCGGTCGTTTTTTCAGGCGAGGGTAAGATATTCTTACTTTTTGCATATTTCATTAAAATTTTCACATGGATTATGAAGATGAAAGACTTCAGGACGGAAGAAATTATACTAAAGTTAGGTAGAGTAAAAAATACACCTCCTATTTTCAATTGTTTTAAAATAAATATCAATTGCAGTGTTAACGTTTCGAAAAAAACGACATTACAGAGAAGAGTGTGACTAAATACTAGTATCTCTCGTTCATAATTGTTTTACCTGTTCATCTCTAAAACCGACTAAAAATGAATGTATTAAAATTACTTCAGATCCTTACTGCACTTTTTTGCAGTATACAAATTTCAGCTCAAAAAGAAGATACTGCCTGTGTAAAATCAAGGTGGATAGCATTAAGTCCGTGTGTTAAAAATACAGCATTATTTACGGATAATAGTAATACATCCATTTTGAGTTTTATTAATAAGGCTGTATTTGAAAAAAAGGTATTTCTTTATGAGAGTGAGGATGGCTACTCCACCAGACAGATGTCAACTCCGGTGATCTATAATATGAATGCAACTAATAAACTGAATCGGTTTGAGATGGAAATAGAGTCGACCACTCCATTGGCAAATATGTATGGTGAAGATTCTGTAGTGACGCTCGCTGATGGAAGCATTTCATTCGTTTTTCCACCAATGAAGAAATACAGCCTTAATTTTTCTGAGGTCTCTGAAATCAGAATACAAGAACAAAGAGTTTTAGACACAGGAACAAACTCATATACCTATCAACCTGTAACAATAGCTTTCTGTTTGAAAAGTAACGGTAAAGAATATGAATTGTTTAGGGTTGATTTTGATGAATTAATAGGAGCCTTAAATGCAAAGGAAAGCTATGATTGGGTGGAAGTCCTCACCCAAAAAAAATATACCGGTTTTCAATACAAACAAGTGTCTTGTTATGATGGTAAAATGAGAGATTAATAAATGTTTTCATAGATTTTAATTTGATTGGTAATAAGATTGCGGGGTAATCAGACAGACTAATTATTATGCGTAATTCCATGAACGAACGACTACAGAGTAGTCGCAAGTCTGATTTCTTTTAATTAGCTTTGTAAAATCATGGTAAAGCAAGAACAAATAAAAGATGTGAGTCTCCGAATTGATGCAATTGAGGAATACCTTAAGATCAAAGAGAAGAAAATGCAATTGGCAGAAGAAGAATTGAAAACGCAGGATCCCGGTTTTTGGGATGATCCTAAGAAAGCGGAAATTCAGATGAAAGCCATTCGGACACTCAAATATTGGGTAGCGACATTTGACACACTGAAAAGTTGTTTTGAAGATTTGGAGGTTCTATATGAATTCGCCAAAGAAGGAGATGGAGACGATGCTGAAGTTCAAGCACATTATGATAAATTACTGGAAGATGTAGACGCTTTAGAGTTGAAAAACATGCTTTCAGGTGAAGAAGATGCTTTGAGTGCAGTATTACAAATTACTGCAGGTGCCGGTGGAACGGAAAGTTGCGACTGGGCTTCCATATTGATGCGTATGTACATGATGTGGGGACAGAAAAACGGGTACAAAATCAAGGAACTGAATTACCAGGAAGGTGATGTTGCAGGAATTAAAACGGTTACTTTGGAATTTGAAGGTGAATTTGGTTTTGGTTATCTCAAAGGTGAAAACGGTGTGCATCGATTGGTCCGGATTTCTCCTTTTGATTCGAATGCGAAACGGCATACTTCTTTTGCTTCCGTTTATGTATATCCATTGGTTGATGATACGATTGAAATTCATGTCAATCCCGCCGATATTACCTGGGATACTTTCCGTTCAGGTGGTGCAGGAGGACAAAATGTCAACAAAGTAGAAACTGCTGTACGATTGAAACATGCCCCTTCCGGAATTATCATTGAAAACTCTGAATCAAGATCTCAATTGGGAAATAAAGAGAAAGCGATGCAATTATTGAAGTCCCAGTTGTATGAATTGGAATACCGTGCCCGTATGGAAAAAAGAAATGAAATCGAAGCCGGAAAGAAAAAAATCGAATGGGGATCTCAGATTAGAAATTATGTCCTGCATCCTTATAAACTCATCAAAGATGTCAGAACGGGTCACGAAACAGGAAATGTAGATGCTGTTTTAGATGGCGACCTTAATGAATTTTTGAAGTCGTATTTAATGACCTTTGGGAACTAGGATTTATTAACCACAGAGTTCCGCGGAGTTTGGCTCAGAGTACCACAGAGTTTTTTCTTTGGCATACTTTGAACGTAATTCATAAATAATGCACAAAACCTCTATGACCCTCTGTGAAATGAACTCAGTGTAACTCCGTGGTTAAGTTTTGTAAATAAAACCTCAGTGGTTAATAATAACCATTCACCTCAAAAAGGATAACCATTACCGTACAAAATAACCTTGTATCGCTTAATTGTAGCGTTACACGGGGTTTATTTTTTTAAACTATGCAGTCGTATTAATTTTGACACTGTAGTAATAAGTTATAGCGTATAGTTTAATTTATGTTTAGTTAGGTAAGCGGGTTTTATATCGTTATTGATTTGCAACGAATGAATGACGATTAACTCTCCGGTTAGAAAATCAGTTCAATGATCCAAATGAAACAAACTACACTTCTCCTTGAAATAGATGACACATTATTAAGTCTTTAAAAAAAAGATCTGCCAATAGGTGTTTTTATTTCGATTAAAAAAATAATAATAAACGATTTTCTTTAAGTGATATTTAGTTTTTTTTTGTTAATATCGTTATAGAAATACAATGTTCCATGATACTACTACAATTTGATTCAACAACGATTACCCTTTCAAAATTTTTATAATGAATAGATTTTTAGCTGCGATTTTTTTCGTCTTTGTATTTATTTCCTTTTCATCAAAAGCTGCCAAGTACTATGTTAATGATGGTAGTTTAACAGGTGATATTTACACAACTGCTGTAGGAGCAGGAGGAAATTCTGGTTTAAGTCCTGCTTTACCCAAAGATTGTATCAAATCAGTTTTGACTGCTTATGCCGGAGCTTTTGCATTTGGTGATACCATTTTTGTGGATGCAGGAACCTATAATGATTTGGATTTACAAATGTCAAGTCCAATCAATGGGGTAGTGATCAAAGGAGCAGGTCAGGAATTGACAATTATTGATGGAAAAGGACCTGATAAATGGTTCATGGATATCAATGATAATAACACGGTGATCATGGATATGTACATCAAAAACTATCAAAACGATGGTTCAGGTACATCTTATGGTCACGTTTTGGAAGTAGAAGCAGGTATTACTGGGGTGAAAATTTTAAATGTAAAAGTTGGATCCAATGGTACGGGAGCAATATCAACCATATTTCCAATTCAGGTACAAAATGGTGCCAATGTATTATTTCAAGGAGGAGGTTCTACGTGTAATACTGCTTCAGGAAATGGTGGAGGAATCCGAATTATTGGAGCTGCTACAAATGTAACAATCAAAAATTATTTGTTTTATGGTGATGAACGGGATGGTGTTGATGGTTCTGCTTTACGCGTTGAAAACGGAACAGTAAATGTTTATAATTCAAGTTTTGAAGCGAATCTTATTGATAACGACCATCTTGGGTCGGCAGTATTTGTTGGAGCAGGGACAGTTAAAATGTACGATTGTAATTTCGATGCGAATGAGTATGATCATCCGGGAGCAATGTCAGCGAACCAAGTCGGTGGTCTGATTTTGATTGCAGGAGGAAACTTTACAATTAAACGTTCGGTATTGAAAAATACAATTCCCGGGTTCATTCATTCATATGGTATTCTCGGTGTCAGAGCTGGAACAGTGGCAATAGATTCTTGTAATTTCAGTGGGAACACTGCAGATAGAGGTTCAGATGTAAGTATATTCGGAGGAACGGTTACAGCTTATAATACGACATTTGGTTCAGCGGCTAATCAAATTGGTGCGACTGGCGGGACCTTTACCTTGAGTTATTGTGGTTCTCCAACTTCAGGAGCATTTTCAACAGGGATTTCTTTCACGGATAACAATGCACCGACTTATACAGCCACACCTCTGATACCAACACATACTGGTTCATGTCCTTCTATTGTGATTACAATGCCATGTACTCCTCCTTCTGCGCCAACCGGAAGTGCAGCTCAAACATTTTGTTCGATTAGTAATCCAACCGTTGCAGATTTAGTTGCGACTGGAACTGGAGTTCAATGGTACGCTGTTTCATCGGGAGGAGTTGCTTTGGCATCAGGAACTGCTTTGACCGGTGCAACGCATTATTATGCTTCTCAAACGGTAAGTGGTTGCGAAAGTTCAACTCGTTTGGATGTATTGGTAACAATCAGTAATCCATCTGCGCCAACCGGAAGTGCAGCTCAAACATTTTGTTCGATTAGTAATCCAACCGTTGCAGATTTAGTT
>CAIUKX010000520.1 GCA_903899795.1 uncultured Flavobacteriales bacterium | reverse complement strand
TGGCACCAACCAAACCAAGTTACACGAATTTAAGTGTAACCAATGGACGCTATGTAGTTGGATTATTTTCTGCACGACAAACAATCACAGTTGAGAAAATATTCTCAGCACCGGCACAAAATTATTCTTGCATCGATTTCAACTCTCGTAAAGAATTGTGTACAGGTACAATAACAGGAGATTTATTCTTCTGCAGTAATGTAAATTACGACGCCACGCAAAACTTTTATTGTCCTTGATTATTCTTTATAGCTGATTATACAGTATCTTCGGGTCAAATATGTTCTGAAGTTGAATTCACATGGATGAAAGGAAAACACTTTTTGCCGACGTAATACTTCCTATTGCGATTCATCAAGTATACACCTATCGTATTCCTTTTGAACTCAATTCAAATGTATTTCCAGGAATCAGAGTAATTGTCCCTTTTGGAAAATCTAAATTATTGACTGGAATTGTCACAAAAGTCCACGAAACAATCCCGACAGTCTATCAGGCAAAATACATCGAACATGTTTTAGACGAATCCCCTATTATCACTTCCAGACAACTTCAGTTATGGCAATGGATTTCGAACTACTACATGGCCCCGATCGGTGATGTAATGAATGCAGCATTACCAGCAAATTTCAAGTTAGCAAGCGAAACAAAAATTGTTCTTCATCCCGACTTTGATTTCAGTCAGCACAAACTGAACGAAAGACAATTACAAATCATAGAAGCATTGCAATTTCGAGAAGTTCTTGATTTAAAAGAAATCTCTGAAATCGTCGGAATCAAAACGATTCATCCGATAATAAAATCTTTAATCGATGCTCGAATTGTCCTTTCTCAAGAAGAATTAAGCGAGAAATTCAGTCCCAAAACTGCCATATTTGTTGAATTAGCTGAAACTGTACTGAATCAAATTGTTCTGGAAGAAGTTATTCGTTCACTAGAGACTAAAAAATCAAGTCAAAAACAGCTGGAAGTACTTTTACTTCTCTTAAGTGAAGGAAATTATAGCGACACAAAATTTCAACCAGTACTCCGAAAGAAACTAGAAGAAGCCGGAGCTTCCATTTCAGCTTTAAACACATTGGAAAAAAATGGGATTATTATTCAAAAGAGAATCTCAATCTCACGATTTGAACAAGCAGAAACCCCAAATTTAGAATTCAAATCTCTAAATCCGGCACAGGAAATAGCATTAAGCGAAATACGAGTAGAATTCGAAACCAAAAAAGTTTGTCTTCTTCATGGAGTAACAGGTTCTGGAAAAACAGAAATCTACGTCGAATTGATTCGGGAACAATTGGCTTTGGGGAAACAAGTATTATTTTTGTTACCCGAAATTGCATTAACAACACAATTGATTCAGCGTTTATCAACTTATTTTGGAGAATTGATCGGAGTTTATCACTCTAAATTCAATCAAAATGAACGAGTAGAAATTTGGAACAATGTGCTCAATAACAATCCGCATCGTTTTCGAATTATTCTTGGTGCGCGCTCATCCATTTTTCTTCCCTTTTCGGATTTAGGATTAATTATCGTTGACGAAGAACATGAAAGTTCTTTTAAGCAGTACGATCCTTCACCTCGTTATAACGCCCGTGATTGTGCTGTCGTTATGGGACACATGTATAAGGCAAAAGTACTACTAGGATCAGCAACTCCATCGATTGAAAGCTATTACAATGCTGAAAATGGAAAATATGGTTTAATCACGCTTTCCGAACGTTATGGTGGATTGAAATTACCGGAAATATTTTGTGCCGATTTAAAAAAAGAAAGACGTCAAAAGAGCATGCAATCTCATTTTTCAACTTTCCTAGTTGATTCCATGAGAGAAGCTTTGAATCGGGGTGAGCAGATCATATTATTCCAGAATCGTAGAGGCTATACTCCAATGTGGCAGTGTGAAATCTGTAACTGGACGCCCAAATGTAAAAATTGTGATGTTTCATTGACCTATCACAAACATACCAACACCTTAAAGTGTCATTACTGCAGTCATCACTCACCTCCTATCGGTACATGTGCAGCCTGTGGAAGTAATCGTTTGAAAATGGTAGGCTTTGGAACGGAGAAGATAGAAGATGAATTATCGATCATGCTACCTGAAAAAGTCATTCGCCGTATGGATTTGGATACGACACGTTCGAAGCATGCTTATGAAAATATCATTCATGAATTTGAAAACAAACAAATCGACATTCTTATCGGAACACAAATGGTTACGAAAGGTTTGGATTTTGACAATGTGAGTCTAGTTGGAATTTTAGATGCAGATATGCTATTGAATCGTTCTGATTTCAGAGCATTTGAACGATCCTACCAATTGATGTCACAAGTTGCCGGACGTTCAGGAAGAAAATACAAACGTGGTAATGTTATTATTCAAACCGGAGATCCCGATCACTGGGTAATTCAAAAAGTAATTGATCATGATTATGTAGGATTTTATAAAAGCGAGATTATAGAGCGCAAAAATTATTTTTACCCTCCATTTTATAAGATCATCGACATCACCTTGAAACACAAGGAAGAATATGTTCTAGATAAATGTGCTTTTGATTTTGCTAATCAGCTGAGAGAAGTATTCAAAGAACGAATTATCGGTCCTGAATACCCGGTTGTGAAACGCGTGAACAATCTCTTTCTAAAAAATATCAAGTTAAAAATAGAGCGAGATGCTCCAGAGAAAAAAGTAAAGGAACGCTTGCAAGAACTTGTTTCCTCATTCTACAGCGTTCCTTTTAATAAATCAACCAAAATGGTTATCGATGTTGATCCCGCTTAACCTAGGTATGTCTTAAGCATCCGGCTTCGAGATGTATGTTTTAACCTTCTGATTGCTTTTTCTTTAATTTGACGAACTCTTTCCCTTGTAAGGTCAAATTTTTCGCCAATTTCTTCTAGTGTTAAAGGATAGCGTCCGCTTAATCCGTAATACATTCTCACAACATCACCTTCACGAGAAGTTAAGGTTGTCAAAGATCTTTCAATATCTTTTCTCAAAGATTCAATGACCAATTCATTTTCAGGACCAGGAATTCCATCATTCGGAAGTAAGTCATACATGCTGGATGAAGATTCATCACCTTCAACTAATGAAGCGTCCATTGATACATGACGACCGCTGTTTGAAATGGATTGTCGTACATCCTCAGGAGAACATTCCAATTCTTCTGCTAACTCATCCACTGAAGGTGGCCTTTCATATCTTTGTTCCAATTCGGAATATGCTCTATTGATTTTATTGATGACTCCGATTTTATTCAATGGAAGTCTTACAATTCTTGCTTGTTCGGCTAATGCCTGAAGGATTGATTGACGAATCCACCAAACTGCATAGGAAATAAATTTAAAACCTCTCGTTTCATCAAACCGCTCAGCAGCTTTGATCAATCCCATATTTCCTTCATTGATTAAATCTGGAAGGGATAATCCTTGATTTTGGTACTGCTTCGCAACGGAAACAACAAAACGTAAGTTAGCTCTTGTTAATCGCTCCAGAGCGGCTC
Organism: uncultured Flavobacteriales bacterium; assembly: GCA_903899795.1. Taxonomy (GTDB): domain Bacteria; phylum Bacteroidota; class Bacteroidia; order Flavobacteriales_D; family Crocinitomicaceae; genus CAIUKX01. The sequence continues at coordinate 2,301 of CAIUKX010000520.1, read as the reverse complement.
TGTCGCCTTGTCTGATTCGGATTGCTAATTCGACTTCTTCATCTGCCGAAATCATGTCTTCACGACCGATCTCTTGTAAGTATTTATCCAAAGAAGCAGTTTCTCTGTTGGTTACTTGTTTAATGATCTTTAGCTGTCTCATAACAATATGTATTTAATTAATAATTCCCTATGTTCTCATAACGTTTAAATTAGCAATTAGTTTGTTATAACTATGCTAAATTTTCACAATTTTTTAGATGAATGAGCAAACTATACTTTTAAACGATTGAATGGAATCTTTCTGACGAATATTTGAAGAAATCCCTTTCAAAAAATTGATTTTTCATCTATTTTTATGTCAAAACGTTTACTTATATATGTAAAATACATGTAAAAGGTGACCAAAATAACCGGGCTTTCTTTTTTAAAGTAGACAATTAGAATCCCTAGATCAAATTCTTTCCTTAATTTTGCTGCATGAATATTTTGATGGTTTGTCTCGGTAACATTTGTCGTTCTCCAATGGCAGATGGTTTGCTTCGTAAAAAAATCGCAGAAAATCAGCTAGAGGTTTTTGTTGACTCAGCAGGAACATCGGGTTTACATGCTGGTGAAGCTCCTGATCACCGGATGCGTCAAACAGCAAAAATACTTGGCACTCCAATTGATCAGTTACGATCCAGAAAATTCGTAGTAGAAGATTTTGATCGTTTTGACCTTATTTATGTCATGGACAAAAGTAATCGTTCGAATGTATTGCAATTGGCGAGAAATGAAAAAGACCAGGAAAAAGTTCACCTAATTTTAAATAGTATTCATCCTGGTAAAGATTTAGAAGTCCCTGATCCTTATTTCGGTGGCGAACAAGGTTTCATTGATGTTTATCAAATGCTTGATGATGCAACTGACCTCATTTTAGAAAAAATAAAAAAAGGACAAATTCAATAATTACACTTATACATATATATGTCACACGTAGCAAAAGGAAAAATTTATCTATTACCTTCCACTTTAGGAGGAGAAACCACTACAGATATTATTCCACCAGATGTGGCAAGTATAGCTATTCAATTGAGATGCTTTGCGGTCGAGGATATCAAATCAGCTCGGCGTTATTTGAGAAAATTGGATCGCGAATTCCCAATTGATGATTCAACCTTCTTTATCTTAAATAAGAAGACACCGATTGATGAATTGCAAAAAATGTTGAAACCAGTTCTTAACGGTCAGGACTTAGCTATCATTTCGGAAGCAGGTTGTCCCGGAATTGCTGATCCCGGTGCCGAATTGGTTGCTTTGGCCCATGAAAATGAAATTCATGTTACGCCTTTAGTAGGACCTTCTTCTATCCTATTAGCATTGATTGGAAGTGGGTTCAGCGGGCAAAGTTTTACCTTTCATGGATACCTTCCTAAAGAGCGTAAAGAAAGAATCAAGAAAATGAAAGATTTCGAAGGAGATGCCCGACGAAATGATCGTACCCATATTTTTATGGATACTCCTTTCAGAAACATGAATGTATTGGAAGATCTTTTGAATGAATTGGCTGATCAAACGAAATTGTGTATAGCACACAATTTAACGAATCCTAATGCTTCAGTAAGAACTTATACTGTCAAAGATTGGAGAGAAAAAGCTTTTGACCTGGAAAAATACCCAACCATGTTTTTGATTGGAATCAGTCAGAATAAATGATTTTGATGTTAGATTTTAAATGTTAAAGGCTTGATTTTTTTTAAAAATTGTCAGCCTTAGATACAAACATTTAACATTCAAAATTACTCACTTAAACCCTCTCGATTTTTTGATTGCATCGTATGCGTCTTGGATTTGCTGGAATTTTTCCTTCGCTCCTTTTTCGTATTCTTCGCCCATAGAAGCAACTTTATCTGGATGAAATTTGATGGCCATTTGACGATATGCTTTTTTCACTTCTTCATCGGTTGCAGATGCTTCAATACCCAAAATTTTATAATCCGAGTCAACATTTCTGTAGAACATGTTTTTGACACTCTCAAAGTCCACATTCGAAACACCCATCATGTTGGCAATCACCTGCAATACATTCAACTCTGATTGGGAAACACTTCCGTCTGCTTTCGCAATACCAAACATGTAATGCATTAATTGTACTTTCACTTCAGGCTGCATTCGTATTCTTACATCTTGGCAAATCTGATCCAAAGGAATGTCACCAGAATCTAAAAAATGCTTCAAGGTTTGCAAATGGTTCACTGAATATTGATCTCCAAATTGTTGTCTGATAAACATTTTGACATAATCTAACTCAGATTTTACAACTTTTCCATCAGCTTTCAT
>CAIUKX010000519.1 GCA_903899795.1 uncultured Flavobacteriales bacterium | reverse complement strand
GTCTTAAAAGCAGCACTGAATTTACGTCTCTCTTTTTTCATATTTCAACTAACAAATTTACACTTTAATTAGTTGTCCTAAATATGGGGGGAATTATAGTATACTAAATTGATAAAAAAAATTAAACATGATTTTTGAAATCTTATACTCTCATTTTGTTAAATTAAAAACACAAGTCTGTCATTTCGATCGTTTTATAAGTTTGTGTTTTAAAAATGAAATTTGCGTTGTAAGTTTGCAAATAGAACTGTTATAATAAACTTAAAATTCGCTAAACAAATGAAAAATAGCCTTTTATTTGCTTGTATAATCTCCCTCTTTTCTACAACCAATACTATTTTTGCTCAAGGGGATGATTGCTCATCTGCATTACAACTTACTAACTTGGTTAACTTTTGTACATCAACTGGTAATTATACCAATGCTTCTTCAACAGCAAGCACACTTTCAAATGCAAGTTGTTGGTCGGCATCTGTAACCAACGATGTTTGGTTCAGTTTCACAAGCATTGGAACCGATGTACTTTTCTCTGTTAACGGTAGTGGTTTTGGTCCGGGAACACTTTCATTACCTAATATTGCACTCTATTCAGGAAATTGCTCTACAGTCAATGAATTGGCCTGTTGTTCGGCAACTGCAAATAATTCGAGTGTTTATAAAGGAGGATTAACCATAGGTACAACCTATTATCTGCGAGTTTCTACTCTTAGTGGTAACGTCGGAACTTTTGACATTTGTATCAATAATTATAATCCTTCATTCAACCCTTCAGCTGATTGCTCAGGTGCTGGATATCTGTGTGACAAAAGTCCTGTCAGTGTTGGAACTTTGAGTGGAAGTGGTCAGGTTCAGGAAGGAAACATTGCTGGGACTTGTTTCGATATTTCTGCAGAATCCAATTCAAGCTGGTTCAAATGGACATGTCAAACATCTGGTTCCTTAACTATGGATATTATTGGCGCAAATCCTACGGATGACATCGACTGGATCATTTTCGAAATGATGAACGGAATCAATGATTGTTCCAACCTACAGGTTGCTAGATGTGATGTCTCTGATTGCCCAGCTCCAAATGGAACAATGTCAACAGGTATGAATTTGACTGATACAGACCTTTCTGAACCAGCAGGTTGTCCTTCTTCAGCCTACAATTCATACACTCAATATTTGAATATGATAGCCGGTCACAGTTATGTGCTTTTTATCAATAATTTCAGCACAACTAGTGCTTTTACTATCAATTGGGGGGGCACAGGTGAATTCAAAGGCCCAAAAGCAAATTTTGTGGATGTGGATAGTACATTTTTGTGTAACACAGGATCGTTTACATTCGATGGAAGTAGTTCTATTGATTATTCGAATTTGAGTTGGAGTTTCAGTACAGGAGCTAATCCCACTTCAGCTACAGGACCCGGTCCTCATACTGTAAATTTTAGCGGTGGAGGAAATTATACTGTTACATTAACAGCAACTGACTCCTCTTCTTGTCATACTGCTGAAAGTAAGGTAGTAACCGTTCCCAATGTACCTGGCCCAACAAGTGTTGACTTAAACGCTGTACCGGCAACCTGTGAAACGGGGGGAACTTTATCGCTGAGTAATGTACAAGGCGGAACAGCTCCTTACCTATTCAGCATGAATAATGCACCTTACTCTAATGCTACCATTTGGACAAATATATCTGGTGGAAATTATCAAATTGTAGTAAAAGATTCTATCGGCTGTGTATTGGATACATCCATCGTCATTCCTGTAGCGCCAGATCAAGATCAACTGGTTATTCCTAATTGTTTTACACCTAATCAGGATGGTGTAAATGGTCAATGGTATGTAACAGGTGAATGCATTGAAAACTTTTCTTGTACAATACAAAATCGTTGGGGAAATGTTGTTAAAGAGTTAAAAAACAGCAGCGAAAAGTGGGATGGAACGATAAAAGGCCATTTGGTTGAAGACGGAACCTATTTCTACATCATTCAGTACAATTTCTATAATAAACCCAAAAAGACTGAGTCAGGTTTTATTCAATTAATCCGATAATAACTATTGAGCTTGTTTTAGTGAAATATTAATTTGGTCGATGTAATTTAATATCTTCTCCTTTCCGAAACCGGATTCACTGGAAGAAGTATAAACAGGTGGAATCTCATCCCAATACTTCATTAATTCCTTTTTGTATTTAGCGAGGTTTTTACCAAGAACTGAACTGGAAATTTTATCAATTTTGGTGAAAACAATACTGAATGGAATCTGTTTTTCTCCACACCAATTGATGAATTCGACATCAATTTTTTGAGGCTCCAAACGGGAATCTATCAAAACAAAGACATTCATCAATGTTTTACGATTCATTAAATACTCTGAAATAAAAATCTCAAATTTCGCACGTTCCTTTTTAGATACACGCGCATATCCATAGCCTGGTAAATCGACCAAATACCAATCTTTATTTATTTCAAAGTGATTAATCAATTGCGTTTTACCAGGTGTACTAGAAGTTTTTGCAAGCTTCTTATTACCCGTTAACATATTGATTAAGGATGATTTACCCACATTCGATCTGCCGATGAATGCATATTCAGGTTTTCCATCATCTGGACATTGGTGGTGATCCGTATTGGAAACCAAAAAAACTGCATCTTTAATAATCATCTTGTCGAATATTTTTTTACAAATTTAGCTAAAAAAAAAACAATCCTCTTTAGTTTAAAAAAGGTTGCTAATTCAATATAATTGACATATCAACTAAATTACCTAATCACCTAAAAACAAAGTTATTTTTTATTCACTAGAAAAATTTAACATTTTTTATTATGTTATACCAAATGAATCGTTTACTTTTGAAGCGATTAGAGCTTTTTTTGGTTATTGATCCATTCTTTAATAAAGGACAAAATGAAAAAACAATTGGTTATTTTTATCGGACTTGTATTACTTGCTTCCTGCACGTCAGATAAGAATCACGTGATCCTAAAAGAAGGAACCAAAACGGTTTCAAACTGTTCCAACATTGACGCTGACCGATTACTCAACATGGAAATTCTGGGAATGACGTGTGTAAAAGGTTGCGGAGCATCGATTAAAAAAGAATTGTTCGCTACAGATGCTGTATGCTCAGTTGATTTTGAAGTTGAAGAAGGTAAAAAATTCAATACTGCAAAAATTGCATTTGATAAAAACAAAATAACAGTGGATGAATTGGTTCAAATCGTTTCATCGATCAATAATAAACAATTCAAAATTGGTAAAACCTCATCTGAAGATTATTCTTGTCCATCTACTGAGACTTCCTGTACTTCTGATACCGAATGCCCTTCACGTTGCGAAAAAGAACAAAGCAAAATTGAAACTACAGATGCTAAAATCGAAATTCCAAATTTCTTGAGTTTATTGTCTCGTTTTTTCACGAATTAGTCTAAATTCACCCCCTACAAATTCATCATTCTCACATTAAATGGAATTGCAATATCGTGAATTAGGTTCGGGCCAACCGATGATTATCCTCCATGGACTTTTTGGAAATTCTGACAATTGGCAAACTCATGCAAAAAAGTTAGCAGATTATTACAGAGTAATACTTGTCGATCAGCGAAATCATGGACATTCAGCTTGGAGTGACGATTTTTCATATGATCTAATGGCCCAGGATTTATTCGAGCTTATTGAAAAACTCCAACTCAAGAAAATACTCCTTATAGGGCATTCAATGGGAGGAAAAACAGCTATCCGCTTTGCACAACTTCATCCTGAATTTATTGAAAAACTAATTATCGTCGATATTGGTGTTAAACAATACCCGATGCATCATGCTGAAATTTTAAAGGGGCTTCATGCCATTAATCTTGATACTGTACATACTCGAGGAGAAGCTGAAGCAATTCTCACACAATATATCGAATCCAATGGAGTTCGACAGTTTTTACTGAAAAACCTTTATTGGAAAGATAAAGGTGTCTTGGCTTGGCGGATGAATATTCCGGTTTTAGAAAAAAAAATGCCTGAGATTCTTTCCTCGCTAGCAGACACAGAAGTTATGCTTCCGACGCTTTTTATCAGAGGGGCATTATCCAACTACATTTTGGATGAAGACATCGAAGAGCTAGAAGATCAATTCCCTGATTCAAATTTTATTACAATCGAAAATGCAGGGCATTGGGTACATGCAGAAGCCCCTACGGCATTTATTGAGCATATATTGGAATTTTGTTTACGTTGACGCACTAATAAACTACGTATTTTTACTGATTTTTTTTTACGTGCTGTAGACCTTATGAAACCTGAGAAAATCAATATTTCCATTAATTTATTATCCATTATTTTCAAAAATAAACACATTTTTTAGTACTCATCGTATCTAATTATCATCTAATTTGGTTATTTTTGGAGCGGAACTTGCTAATTGAAATCCTGCTATGAACTTTATACTATCTAGAATTCCAACCTTAAAGCTCAGAAACCGGATTAAATCCAGTTTATCATGGACATCATCTTGCATTCCATTTTTTTCGCCGGGAATCATCTCAACGAAAAATTAATGACAGAATCTATTCATGAATTTGTCAAGTAAAAGTTTAGAAATAAAAACATGAAAATGAAAAAGAGTTTATTTTTACTTACAGGAATTATTGGTTTTAATTTACAGGTTGATGCTCAGATTGGTAACTTTTCCGATCCGGTGCGCTTAGGTTCAGGTGTAAATACAGAAGCTGAGGAAACAATGCCAGTATTTTCAAAAGACAGTACCATTCTCTATTTTTCAAGAATTTTTGATCCTACTCATAAAGATAAAGAGGCAAAATTCAATGACCAAGAAATTTGGTTCAGTCTACGGGAAAATGGTGAATATACCACTGCGAAACCGTTAACCGAACTCAATAATAAATACAACAATGCTGTTGTAGGTCTTAGTAAAGACGGTACTTCTATGTATGTACTAGATTCTTATGAAGGTAAAAAAGATTTAGTAAAAGGTTGCGCCGTATCAAAACAAAAAGGAAAAGCATGGGAAAAGCCTGTTCATATTGATGTACCAACCTTAGATATTAATGGTGACTTTTATGGCTTTCACATCGATGAGTCAGAAACAGTGATGATCATTTCTTATGAAGGTCCTAATACTATGGGAGGTGAAGATTTATATGTAAGTACTAATTCAGGTGGTGTTTGGTCAGCCCCAATACATATGGGTTCAGTGATCAATACCCCTAGCTATGAAATTTCTCCTTTCCTGTCCAATTCTTTGGATACATTATTTTTTGCCAGTAATGGTTTAGGTGGAGAAGGCGATGTCGATATTTTTTATTCCATACGCCAAAATGGTTCATGGACAGATTGGTCTACACCCGTAAATTTAGGGCCAAAAATCAATTCTCCAAAATATGATGCATTCTTTAGTTACTCAGCTAACAAAGTATACTGGGCGAGTAACCGAGAAGGTGAGAGAGCTGATATTTACTACGCTAACATACTGCCACCTCCTCCTCCGCCACCTTTGAACGTTACAGCTGCAACCAAAGACGTTACAGTATATAAAGGTACAGACGGGTCAATTGACATAACAATCGAAGGAGGAGTTGGGCCCTACACCGTAACATGGTCGAACGGAGCAACTACAGAAGATATAGATCACCTTCCTAAAGGAACTTACACGGTAATTGTTACTGATGCAACTGGACAAACAGCTGAAGTTATTGTAGAAATGAAAGAACCTGCAGCTCCAGTAATTGATCTTAATGCATTGCTAAAAGATGTGAAACCAATCTACTTTGATTTGGGTAAATACAACATTCGTAAAGATGCCAGTAAGGAGTTGGATAAAGTCGTTAAAATCATGAATGACAATCCTACGCTTGAAATTGAACTTCAATCGCATACGGATTGTCAGGCAAGTTATGAATACAACATGATTCTTTCAGATAATAGAGCAAAAGCTTCTGCTGCTTATATCAAAGAAAGAATTACAAATCCTGAACGTATTTCCGGTAAAGGATATGGAGAGTCGCAATTAAAAGTAGATTGTCCTTGTGAAGGAGATGTAAAATCAAAATGTACGGATAAAGAACACCAATTGAACAGAAGAACGGAATTTATTTTAAGACCGGAAGGAAGTTCTAAAGATGGAGATGTTACTGGCCATCCTATTGTGATGACAACTCCTGTAAAAGGATCTAAAGGAAATAAAGGTTCTAAGACTGGAACTTCTTCTTCTACTCCTTCTGAATCTGGAACAAGTTCATCTTCATCATCTTCTTCCAGCAGTTCTACAACTGGAGCTCCAAGCAAATTCAGATCAGATATCCCACTAACAGACGAAAACAAAGCAAATATTGCAAATGGTTTCTATATCGTTAATGAAGGTGAAACGCTTTACCGTGTTTCGGTTAACTCTAAGGTTTCTTTGGTCGAATTGAGAAGAATTAATAATTTGACAAGCAACAGTATTAAACCGGGAACAAAATTGTTATTGAAATAATACCAACTTAAAATATGTGAAAGAGGATGCTTCGATAAGTCATCCTCTTTTTTTTTGCAAAAAAATCATTTTCTTTTCTATGAAACTTTTTTAAGATCATCCGTTTTTCTTCTAGGATATAATTACTTTTGATTATGCGTTGGCTCTTGATTTTTATTACACTGGGTGCTCATCTTTCAGTACAAGCACAGATCTCATTCGAAAAAACAAAACATGATTTCGGTGACCTGACCCTCACCTCTATGCGCTATGTGGACATAATAGTCACGAATAAAGGTCCAAGAAAGGAATATTTATTAAGTGTGAAAAAGCCAGCCGAAGTTGTTTATCTGGTGAATGGTCAATTCATGGAAAAAGATAGTAGCCTCATCGTACGACTTCAAATAAACCGTAGAACAAAAGGTCATTTTTCGTACGAAGTCCAAATATATACGAGTGATAAAAATGATCCTACGATCATAAAATTAACCGGAAACATCACTGAAACTACAACCGAACAAAACAACTCTTTCATGGCTTGTCCGGATTTCAATTCAACACCT
>CAIUKX010000518.1 GCA_903899795.1 uncultured Flavobacteriales bacterium | reverse complement strand
ATTTGAATATTTCACAAGATACCTAGCTTTTCGCTAATGTTAAGGATAGATTCACCAATAAATTTCCGGGAAGTTGTCCATTGACATATGAGATCAAATAAATCAATTAAAATAATCAACCATTAAACTTAACATAAAGCGGCATTAGAGTACATTCTAACAGCTAATTCCACCGAGATAAACCTAAATGCCAATCCTATTAAAATCCTTTCCCAGCAACACTTTTAGGGATTATTATGGATTGCTTTTCAAGAAAACATACCGAGATGCCCTGCCGTATCCTCCCCCCTGGTAGTAAACGCCTGCCTGCCACCAGTACTCGGCAGTCTAATATATTAAATAAATATCACTTTAAAAATTTGAAAAAAATTTCAAACCGTTTTTTCAAAAAAATTTCTGAAAATTTTTTAAGCAAAAAATTTGACCCTCTCAAAAATATATTGAACAATAATTATAATCGAATAGACTTGGATTCCATTTTGACCAATAGTGGAATGAATTAATGAGGTAGTTTGTGAAAATAACAAATTGCAAACAGTAGATAGCGGTTTGTAAAATTATAGGTATCTTTACTTTTCAAAGCAGAGATGATGAAAAAATTTGTTTGTTATTACCGTGTATCAACTCAAAAGCAAGGTAGCGATGGTTTGGGTATTGAAGCTCAGAAAAAGTCTGTTTCCTCATATATGGGAGATAAAAGCACGGTTGTAGGAGAATTTACAGAAGTTGAAACCGGCACACGAAAAAAGAAGCGTGTTGAAATTTATAAAGCCATCGACCTGGCAAAAAAAGAAAAAGCAACACTTGTAGTCGCCAAACTGGATCGCTTAGCCAGAGATGTGGAATTTACCTCAGCTCTTTACAATGCAAGTGTTGATTTCGTTTGTTGCGATAATCCTAATGCAAATAAACTGACCATACAACTTCTATCGGTAATAGCCGAGCATGAGGCGGAAACCATTTCTAAGCGTATTAAAGATGCTCTCAGGGTAAAGAAAGACCGCATCAGCAGTGGTATCTATACAAATAAAGACGGCTCCCTTATGCAGCCTGTAAACGGCATTGTGCGCCTGGGTAATCCTAATGGTTTTGGTGAGTTCCAAAAACTTGGTGTGCAGAGGATAAAAGAGAAGGCTTTGACCGACAAGGCTAATATCCAAGCCATGGATATTATATGCTCAGCCAGGAAGCAAGGAATGACATTGCAACAGATAGCTGATAAGCTGAACACCTTACAATACACCACCAGGAGAGGTAAACAGTTTAATCCTATACAGGTGCAGAGGTTGGCTTTGAAGTGCGTGTAAAATCAAATTCTAAACTATTTTTCAAAGACTCCTAAAACTCCAACGTAATGAACAGAATTAGCGGCAATTTCACCAACATCTTCAAATATTTCATCAACACTAAATCGGTTTGGAGTAATTAGATTTTGATACAATGTTTTTACTTCAACTCGATATTTACAATGTGTTGGGATAACATCTGTTCCGATAATGTTTATAAGTTCCGTTTGAGCATCATTAAGATTCTTCTGCAATTCTCCTATACCATGACTATGTTCAAAGTGCCTAAAGTATGCTACATAGGTTTTTGAAACAATTGACATATTATGGGCTGTTTGAAACGTGAAATATT
>CAIUKX010000517.1 GCA_903899795.1 uncultured Flavobacteriales bacterium | reverse complement strand
TACTTTCTTCATATTCTTTTAGGATATTTTCCAGAAAGAAACGTTTGTCATCCATTGCGACAAAAACAACTGAATGATCAATATTTCCTGCCACAGGATTGTGGGGAGCTATTTGAATTCGAATAGCATTTCTGACAACTGAATATGCGACCTTTTTAATTTCAGGTGTGATAGTAGCTGAAAAGAATAAGGTTTGCCGATTTTGAGGAATGTGTTTCGAAACATCTTTGATGTCTTTTAAGAATCCCATGTCCAACATTAAATCCGCTTCATCCAGGACAAGGTATTCCAACTTTGAAATATCGATATGTCCCTGAGAAATAAGATCGAACATTCTGCCAGGAGTAGAAACCAAGATATCAATTCCGTTGTTTAGTGTCCTGATTTGTTGTTCTTGTTCCACACCACCAAATAAACCAAATGTTTTAACGGAAGTTGAACGTCCGATGTCTTGAAATACCAATGATATTTGTTTTGCTAATTCCCTTGTCGGAACCATTACCAAGCAACGAACCCCTTTGTAGGTTTTTTTCTTTCTGGTTTCTAGTGTATGTAAAATAGGAATAGCAAACGCTCCGGTTTTTCCTGTACCAGTTTGCGCTATAGCCAATACATCTTCTCCATCAAGAATCGGTTTGATTGCTTTGAATTGAATATCTGTAGGTTTGTTAAAACCCAGAAGTTCCAGCTGCTCTTTGATGAGTGGAGAAATGGAATAGTCTTTAAATTTCATTGGAAAGTTTTTACCACAGGGTGCACAGAGTTTTTTTTCACAGAGTACCGCAGAGTTTCTATTTTCAAGTGTTATACACATTCTGTGGGACTATGTGTATAACTCCGTTTACTCTGTGGTAAAACAAAAAAACCGCCCCAATTCTTTAGGACGGTTTATTATTATTTTTTATAATTATGCTTCTTCACTAATTGGAACTAAGATACGTCCACAGTGTTCACAAACAATAATTTTTCTTTTCAATGTAATTTCCAATTGACGTTGCGGTGGAATTTTGTTGAAACATCCTCCACAAGAATCACGCTCTACAGGAACAACCGCTAAACCATTTTTAGAGTTGTTTCTCAAACGGGAATAAGCAGTAATCAAACGCTCGTCGATTTTTTTCATTGCAGCTTCAGAAGCAGCCATCAATTTTTCCTCATCTTTTTGAGTTTCACCAACGATTTCATCCAATTCTTTTCGTTTCGAAGTTAAATCGCCTTTACGGAATTCTAAACGAGCTTTCGCTTCGTCAATATTTTCCTTTTTAGAAGTGATTTTGAATTTAACTTCTTTGCTTTTTTTATCGTGCAATTTGATTTCAAGTTCCTGGTACTCGATCTCTTTTGCTAAAGATTCGAATTCTCTGTTGTTACGAACTTTGTTTTGTTGCTCTTTATATTTGCTAATAGCCAATTCGGAATCCTTGATCGCGTTTTTTCGATCTGTAATTTCCGTTTCCATTTCTTTTATTTCTTCTTGACCTTTCGCGATTCGAAGAGTGATTCCTTCTAACTCGTCTTCCAAGTCTTGTACTTCTAAAGGTAACTCACCTCGTACTGTTCTGATCTTATCGATCTCAGAATCAATTTTTTGCAGTTCATATAGAGCGTCTAATTTTTCCGCTACTGATACTTCCTTTTTAGTCGCAGTTGTTGCCATGTGCTAAAAATAATTTATAGGATTTGTTTTTACCCCCGTTAAATGAGTTGCAAAGGTAGGAAATTTTTTCTTCAAAATGTCAGCTAATAAATTTGTTGTGAATTGTTCGCTTTCAAAATGACCGATGTCGGCAATAATGATTTGTTCTTCTGCATCAAAAAAATCGTGGTATTTGTAATCTCCAGTAATGAAAATATCTGCTTTTACGCGTTTTGCATCGTTCAGTAAAAAACTGCCGGATCCGCCGCAAAAGGCAACCGTTCTTATAGGTCGGCCAAGTAAGGAAGTATGACGAATAATCCCGCAATTGAATTCTTTTTTCAAAAGTGTTAAAAAGTCAATTTCATCCATCGGTTGGGAGAGTTTTCCATACATCCCACTTCCTTCGTATTCGTTGTGATTTTTTAAAGGAAGGATGTCGTAAGCGATTTCTTCGTATGGATGTGCAGATCGCATCGCCGTGAGTGCTGCGTTTAGTTTGTGGGCTGAAACCAAAACTTCAATTTTCTTTTCATTCCCTTCCGTACGAATTCCAATTTCTCCTTCGAAGGGATCGGCTTCTTCTAAGGGTTTAAAAGTCATAGTTCCCTTTTCTTCGAAGCTGCATTCATTGTAATTTCCAATTGTGCCTGCACCAGCCAGAAATAGCGCTTCTCTGACCTCATTTGAATGTGTTTCTGGTACGAAAACGATCAGTTTACAAAGCGTGTTCGGAGAAGGAGATAAGATACGAAGATCTTCCAGTTGCAATCGTTTGCCAATTTCATAATTGACACCGTAGCGATAATTGTCCAAATTAGTATGGATCGCGTAGATGGCTATGTTGTTTTGAATGGCTTTGATAACTGTTCGTTCGATGTAGTTTTTTCCGTTCAATTTTTTGATTCCCGAAAAAACAATCGGATGGTGAGCGATGATCAGATTACATCCTTTTTCAATGGCTTCGTCAACAATTGCTTCAGTACTGTCTAAACAAATCAAAGCTGAAGTTACTACTGTATCTGCATTTCCAACGATAAGTCCCGAATTATCATAGCTAGCCTGGCTTGATAAAGGAGCCAAGAATTCCAAATAAGATGTAATTTCTTTTATTTTCATAAATAAAAGGTTCGAATAAAAAATTAAAGATCACAACTGATAAGCAAATCCAAAGTTAATTCCAAAAGCACGTGCATAATGTTTGTACGCAGCTGTTACCGTATAACTTGAATTGAATTGATACCTGTATTCCGGAAGAATGAAGAGCGACCATGCTTTGCTGTAGCGAAGCTGTAATCCAGCTGTAATTACTCCACTGATCACGAAAGTATTGTAATCGTTTTTGGTTTTGAATGTGGTATTTGTCTCTGTATTTACCTTGTTTATCCAATGT
>CAIUKX010000516.1 GCA_903899795.1 uncultured Flavobacteriales bacterium | reverse complement strand
GAACCCCTGTTACCAGGATGAAAACCTGGCGTCCTAACCACTAGACGAATGGGCCATTAAATTGTATACCCTACAATTTGGGAGTGCAAATATAAGCTGAAAATCTTTAATTGCAAACCAATTTTCTTTTTTTTTAATAAAAAACCTCGTGGAGTCTGCTCTTTTGGAGATAATTGTTTGAACAAGAATAGATTTATTACTAGGTTCATTTTTGAAAATGGTAAATAATCAACCTTGATTGCTTTTTTTATCATCACTTAATTTACTGATTTCACCTGTAATATTGATAATTGCAACCAAACCTAAAAACAATTCCATTGCCATGAATAATTTGGTGCGTTCCGGAAAAGTTTCTGACAATTTCCTGAAAGCAGCGTATACCAATATTAGATGAAGTAGAACAAAGGCAATAAATGAGCTTAAAATATAGGGTTGGAATTTCTCCAGATCAAGATTTGAATTAAGTAAGATTGGAACTGTTACCCCTGCTATGAAATAGAGGATTGCCGTGATTAGGTGTTTTCTTTGTTTGCTTTCGAAATTGATCACTTCGTAAAACCAAAGAGACATGATAAAGTAAGGGATCAACAGAAAAATAGATTGTAATACTACTGAATCAATCCAGCCTTTGTAAAGCAATAAAAAAGGAATGGCGATACAAAAAAATAAAATGTTGGGATTGATTTTTAGAATCATGTTTTTTTTGATGGGATTAAAAAAATCACTGTAGAGACGTAAGATGTTACGTCTCTACAGTGCATACATCTAATACGCTTTCGCGATCACAACTCTTCCTTTTGAAGGTTTTCCGGTAACCATGCATTTACCTTCCTCCTCTTCACTATCCAAAGGAATGCAGCGGATAGTCGCTTGTGTCTCAGTTTTTATTTTTTCTTCTGTTTCGGAAGTTCCGTCCCAGTGAGCGAGGTAAAATCCTCCTTTGGTTTTTATTTGCTCTTTGAAGTCTTCATACGTATCGACTTTGTGGATGTTGTCTGTGCGGAATTGTTTCGCACGCTCATAAAGACTGTCCTGCATGTCTGCTAACAATTCTTCGATATGTTCATCTATACCTTCCAATTCGACGACAGCTTTCTCTTTTGTATCTCGTCTCACTAATTCAACCGTTCCGTTCTCTAAATCACGTGGACCGATGGCAATTCTAACCGGAACTCCTTTGGTTTCGTATTCCGCAAATTTCCATCCTGGCCTTTTGTTGGTGTCGTCATCGTATTTGACAGAGATTCCCAGTTTTTTCAGTTGAATGGATACTTCCATTGCTTTGTCTGTAATCGCTATCAAATCTTCATCTGTTCTATGAATTGGAATGATCACAACTTGTATTGGTGCCAAAGCCGGAGGTAAAACCAAACCTTCATCATCTGAATGTGTCATGATCAGCGCTCCCATTAATCGCGTCGAAACTCCCCATGATGTAGCCCACACGTGCTCGAGTTTTCCTTCTTTATCCGCAAATTTTACATCAAAAGCTTTAGCGAAATTTTGTCCCAAAAAGTGAGAAGTTCCAGCTTGTAAGGCTTTTCCATCCTGCATCATTGCTTCGATACAATAAGTATCGTCAGCTCCCGCGAAACGTTCGCTCTCAGATTTACGTCCACGAATAACCGGCATTGCCATAAATTGTTCAGCGAATTCAGTATAAACATCGAGCATCAATTCCGCCTCAGCAATTGCCTCGGTTTTTGTGGCGTGAGCTGTATGGCCTTCTTGCCAAAGGAATTCGGCGGTTCTCAAAAATAAACGTGTACGCATTTCCCAGCGAACAACATTTGCCCATTGATTGATTAGAATTGGTAAATCTCTGTGTGATTGAATCCAACCTTTATATGTGTTCCAGATGATTGCTTCACTAGTTGGACGAACAATTAGCTCCTCTTCCAATTTTGCTTCAGGATCTACAATTAATTTCGATGGATTATTCGGATCAGTTTTCAGACGGTAGTGAGTTACAACTGCACATTCTTTAGCGAATCCTTCTGCATTTTTTTCTTCAGCTTCAAATAAGCTTTTGGGAACAAACAGGGGGAAGTAAGCGTTTTGGTGACCTGTTTCTTTGAACATTTTGTCTAGTTGTGCTTGAATTTTTTCCCAAATTGCATAACCGTAGGGTTTGATAACCATACATCCTCTTACGCCCGAATTTTCAGCTAAATCTGCTCGAACGACAAGATCATTATACCATTTCGAATAATCCTCTTCTCTTGTTGTGTTTTTTTGTGCCATTGTGATTGAATAATAAATTAAAGCGGATGTTTTTCCGATTCAGGCACAAAGTTAGAAAATTAAGATGAATAGAAGTTGGAGGATTGAAAAAACAAGCGAGCTGAGAATAAGTATGGAAATAACAACGTTTTTCATTGACTCTTATCAGGCTCGCTTGTACTTTACTTTTGATTTGGGTGATGGTAAAGATTGAAAAATGGTATATCAATAAATTGAAGTATTTTATCAGTTAATTATTAATT
>CAIUKX010000515.1 GCA_903899795.1 uncultured Flavobacteriales bacterium | reverse complement strand
TATGAAGCAGTATATGTCACGTCTACATATTCTAGAATAAAGAACATGTAGAACAGTCGGCGAACATTCCAACATTTCAAAATGATATTGATATGAACTCGTAAAAGAATCATAAAAAATCAAAATGGCAACTTTTAAAGAAACTCAGAATTCACTTGTATTTTTCTCAGCGAAGGCTTTCTTGGATTCTATCGATACTTTATTTGAGTATCGCTATTCCAAAGTGGAGGGTGCTGATCGCTTTGTATTTGAACATCGTTCGCTTGGTGGTGAGTGGAAGCGTAAAGCCATTTCTGTCTGTGTCAAAGATCATGAGTTGAATAGTGTGCCCAATGAAAAGTTTTATCAATTGATTAGTGCACCCAATGAAGGCCTAGCTGAAGCTGAGGAGCTATTACGTTTACAAGAGTTTTTGAATCATAAAGTATTGGAAGTTACAGCTTCGAATGGGCAACCTATTACCAAGACTTACGCCAATGTATCACAGTTGAAGATCTTCCCGCCTTTCCGCTTTACGCCTGAAAGTTTTGTTCGTATTCAAAAAGAGCCTGGAACACTTTGCTTGAAGATTGGTAATGGCTGGCAAATGGATTCAGATGTCAAAGGGTATTACTATGGCGCCTTTTTAAGTTTTAATTCATGGAAGTTTAGAGTTGTGTTGAAGCGTAAAGCAGTCGAACAATTGACACCTGAAGTCAAATTATCTGATGTTGATGTGCATGTTGTTTAATTAATGTTTTTCATATTCGTCTTTATATCTTTTTGAAGTATTTTTTGCTGCAACCAACCCTGTTTTTGGGTCATAACGATATTTACCTATACCATTATAGCTGTCATCTTGCGGTTGTGAAACAAACCCACCCACACCAAGCTTTGCTTTATCAGCATTG
This sequence comes from uncultured Flavobacteriales bacterium, assembly GCA_903899795.1. Taxonomy (GTDB): domain Bacteria; phylum Bacteroidota; class Bacteroidia; order Flavobacteriales_D; family Crocinitomicaceae; genus CAIUKX01. The sequence continues at coordinate 990 of CAIUKX010000515.1, read as the reverse complement.
ATAGCAGCTGTAGAACGTGCTTTAGCTTCAATAAGATCAAGCGCTTTTTGAAACGTTCTGCGACCATCCTTTTTACGGTCTAGCTTTTTCTTATTTTTAGGTAAAATGTCCGATTTAAAAAAGCGATGATGTTTTGTTCTTTGATCACCATATATTAAATGACCTTTTTTAGCTTTGTGTTTCTTAAGTCGATTACCTATACCAGGTTTTCTTGATTTACCACCACCGCCAGTTAGATGACCTGAACCGACATATTCAATATCATATGGTGCATCATCCGAATACTCATCATCTGATGTATTACTGAAAAACCCACGCTCAGCACGATTCGGGCGGCTAGGTTGTTCAGCACGTGGTGGCATTTGTGGCATAGGCCGAGTTGGTATGTTTGATGCTGGTCGAAAAGGTATGTTTGGACCAAATATCATGTGCTGTGGATTTACTTGCAAAACATTGCTTGAACTTTGATTAGATTCTAAATCACGATTTGAAAGTTCTTGTTGTAATGTAGATGGGGCAATAACTCCTTGCGATGGTGCTTGTGCAACCAAGGTTGGTGCAATTCGTTTTTTGATTTTTGATCGTAGTGCACCATTTAGTAAACCTTTTGGTTTTTCATTTGTAGGTGGTATATCGCGAATGGATTGTAGATGTTCCTCTTCTTCAATTTGCTCTAATACATCATTAACACTTGGACCTGTAGGTGCATCTACATGTACTTGGTATGGACCTTGTAAGTGTTCTACATGCTTTGATAAGTCAATCTCTCTTGGGTATTTTTCCTTATCATGCAAGTTGAGTTTCGGTTGATCCTTGGGACCCATCCATTGCAACATCTCATTTATCAGGCGTACTTGCATATCAAAATGGCTTATAAATTCCTTAATCATATGTTTTTCTTGTTCTGAGACCGTCGTAAGATCCATGTTTTTAAATTTGTGGTAGGTCTTATCCAGAGATAGTATATCATTATATCTTACAATTATCTTA
>CAIUKX010000514.1 GCA_903899795.1 uncultured Flavobacteriales bacterium | reverse complement strand
ATATTTTAAATTAATTTTACAAATATTTAAATTCTGGAAATTATAATTTTCAATTAATGCTTTTTAAATAATTTTCAATTACAGATTTCCAGATAAAAAGAATGCACTTTATTGATTAAATCGTTAGTTGAAATATTAATTGGGATATTTTCAGTGAATATTACCAAAGCTTGTGCTTTTTTAATAATTTCAATTCTAAATTCTTCGTCGTTTATTTTTGTGCAATCATTTTCAGATGCAACAAATAATTTACCTTGATCAAACAAAGCTTCTTCGTGAGGAAACCAAAAAAATCGATTATAATCTAATACGTCAACATCATATAAAATCTGACCTTCAATAGAAAAGGGAGCTTCCTTTAAAATTAAGCGACTTATTTCATTGGCTTCTTGAATAGTGAAACCCTCTTTCTTTAAATAGTCAAAACAGATTTCAGCACTATCTTCTTCCCATTCATCATAACCATTTCCTTCTCTGGCGATGTCATGAAAAAGCACAGCATAAAACGCTTTATCTATATCGTATGTTAGACCGTTTAAAGTATAAAATTTATCCAAGGTATCAACCAAGATAAGACACCTTAAAATATGGAAACGTCCATGAAAACTTTCTAAATCGAATGTTTCTTCGTGTTTATGATAAAAAGGAGCAACATCTTGTTCAAAGATTTTTAAGAAGTGATCTAATTTTGACATACCGATTATTTTTAAAAATTACGATTATAAATAAGTTTTATAACAACTTCTAGATGTAAAAATCTTCCTCCCCCTTAATCCCACTCCAAAGGGGGAGGCATCAATCTCAACCTTAATCTTAGCCGCAATCTTCATATTACTCATTTTATTTTTTATATTTTTCTTGACTTAAACTCTTCCTCCCCCTGATTCCCTCTCCAAAGGGGAAGGAAGTATAAATCTTAATCTAAAACTCAACCTAAATTGTTATAAAATAAAAGCAGCAGCGTAATTAAGAATGAACCTTAAAAAGAAGAACGATGAAAAGAGCTATTAAAAATGTGTTACTCACAAAAATTCAAAATATTTTTGAGATATCTAAAAAATCTGAACTGGATGAAAATATAATATCTTCATTAAAAACAGATTTAAAAATAGTAAGCTCTTACTTAAATGTTGAACCCCGTGAAGCTTTGTTTTTCTCGGTTATATTAAACATTAATTTTGATGGTGACAATGCTAATTTTAAAGATTTATTTAGACATTTCAACATCCCTTCTATAAAGATGATCTCTGAAATGGATTGTATTGATAATCTTGTAAATAAAGGATATCTTGTTAAAAGAAATGGTAGGGATCGAAATAATGAAGTCCATACCAATAAATACTTTATGGTTAAATCTAAATTAAGTAAAGCCATTGTTAAAGGATTGCCTTGTCCTACATTTGATAGATATACGATTGATACTACAACTGATTTACTTGAAAAAATATACGCACACATCTCAGCTAGATTGGAAGACAATATTAGCATAGAAGAATTAGAAGTAGAAACAACTAAATTAGTGAATGAATACCCAGATTTTATCTTTTTTAACACTATCAAAAAATATGAATTGAGTTTTGAAGAATCGATTTTCTATTATTTTCTTATTTGGAAATCTATTTTGGGAATTCAAGGGATTTCCCCTAATCCATTAGTGAATTCTATTACAGATACATCACGAGAAAGCGTGAAATTTACACAAGGCTTATTTAATGGTGTAAATACCTTGATTTCAGCTGGACTAGTTGAGTCAAGAAATTCAGGATTTATGAATGATATTGAGTTTTACCTTACAGATAAAAGTGTAGCTCTTTTAGAAAACGATTCTATTATCATTTCTTCAGGTAGCATTTCTAGAAACGACACTATCAAAGCGGATTCAATTGCAACTAAACCCTTGTTTTACAATGAAAGGGAAAAAGAACAGTTAACAAACTTAAAGGGACTTTTACTTGAAGAAAAGTATGCTGAGTTAAAAGAACGATTGAATTCTAAGAATTTGCCTTTGGGTCTAAATGTTTTACTGTATGGTGGTCCAGGAACTGGTAAAACAGAAAGCGTGTTGCAATTAGCAAAAAGTTCAGGAAGGGAAATTATTAAAATTGACATTAGTTCAACCAAATCAAAATGGTTTGGTGAAAGCGAAAAGTTGATTAAAAATATTTTTACGGATTATAAAGAATATTCAAAAAAATGTGACCTAACCCCTATTTTACTTTTCAATGAGGCCGATGCGATTCTATCCAAAAGAAGTATTAATACTGATAGTGCAACTCAAAAAACAGAAAATACAATTCAAAATATATTGTTAGAAGAATTAGAAAATTTTGAAGGTATATTCTTT